>CAYHFJ010000012.1:0-38841 GCA_964355885.1 uncultured Flavobacteriales bacterium | reverse complement strand
TCACGTGTTCAATGGAAATCCCTTGTAGTTTAGTCGGACAATAATGAAAAAAAATCTAATCCACGACATCAAATAAAAAATTTTAACAATAAACCTTATATTTTATATGACGAAAATCAGTAATTATAATTTAATTACTTCAAAATATGGAATAAAAGCTATCAATGACCAAATCCCAAAAATGGATACCGAAATCATTTGTTTTCAATAATCAAAATTTATTTGGGATCATCCGTACAAGTACGGATGATTTCTTCAAAAGGATACTTTACATTGCGAAAATTCTATTTATATGTCATTTACAGGAAACGAAAATCACGAAATCTCCTTTGAGGATGGTGCCGCATTAACAAAAAAATACCATGATGAAGCACCAAGCGGAGCTTTAAAAGCACTTTTCTTTGGAAAGGATGCTATTCAACAACTCCTTGACCAGGACGGAAGTGTTGGTATCAGAATTTATTTTGGTTGGGATGAAGACAAAAACAATTTTACTCGTATTCGTAGTAATTAGAAGTGTAATGTAAAAATGGCACCAACCAAAATTATAATTCAGATTCTTTTAACGCTTTCGATAGGAGTACCGGACTTTGAAAGAAAAAACTAAATACCTTAAAAAAATAATGCCGGCACATTCAGGGGTGCCGGCATTGAGCTAAAAGAAAAGATTAAATTTGAAAACAAGCTTTGTGTTTCATGTTACCGCAGCTGATGTTGCTTGTCTTCATCATGGTAGCTCGTTATCTTCTTACAGAGGGGGAATGAAGAAGACACATTGCCATAAAGATTTTAATTCTGTGCATTGTTACTATTGTGCAGGTGAAGAAGTGACTTAATATCGATGATCTTGTCAACTTCCTGAATGAAAGTACCCAAACCGGAACGCTCTTGGGCATCACCACTATTGTGAAGAGAATTAGGATTGCAGGAAGAGCAAGAACGGTATTCAACCTGGTTGATGTTGAAACTGGAAGGATTGTTAGCTGTGAAAGCCTGGCCGGTAGTATTGAAAGTCTCAAGGTAATCAAGCAGCTGTGAGAATTTAACAGGGCTCAGCCTGTATTCACTGAATTGATTAGCTTTTTCACCATTGCCGGTAATACTTACTGTAGCATATCGGGAAATAATGATTCTGTAGGAAGGTTCTTCGATAGTAGCTTCTATGCTGATGTCTATTAATGCTTGTGCATTGTCATTAGCACTTTCAATGGTGCCTCTTGTAGTATTGTCATCAACAGCGAGATTAGAGCGCTTACGTGCATTTTCAAGAGAGGTAACAGAAGCAGGCTCGATGTTTTCTTTAGAACAGCTCATCATGGTGAGTGCGATCAAAGATGAAGCAAGAATAGAACGAAGAGAAAGGTTTAAGGTGTTATTGCGGAGGGAAGTTAGATTTTTCATGGCTGAATATTTTAGAGGATTATTTTTTCTTGTTTGAATTTCTTACTCAAAGAAACGACAA
Organism: uncultured Flavobacteriales bacterium; assembly: GCA_964355885.1. Classification (GTDB taxonomy): domain Bacteria; phylum Bacteroidota; class Bacteroidia; order AKYH767-A; family 2013-40CM-41-45; genus QQVM01. The sequence continues at coordinate 37,379 of CAYHFJ010000012.1, read as the reverse complement.
CTGGGGTGTGCTTTGATATATCCAATGCACAAGTGGCCTAAATTTTGGATAGATGGTACATGGGGTGAATAGCCGGCAACTTACTTTAAAGATACTCATGACTTTTCTGGCAAGTTCAACAGAATTCCTCTTTTACAAAATGTGTTTTAGGCCAATGAAACATTATACAAGATTAATTTGAGCGTAGAAAAAGCTCATCGCAGATTACCTACTTATTTTATATCCGGTGAAAAATGCACATAGATACATTATGCATACCTTAATTGAAAACGGATGTTCACAACATTTATAAACCGGCACTTTGCTTTACATTTTGGCAAAAAGTCTTTTTTTACATTTGTACATGAGCAGTTTGGCATAGCTGTAAAACCATAGAAGAAAAAATATGAACCCTTTACTTGAAGTAAAGAACCTGCATACAGAATTTGTCACTGAGGAAGGCCGGAATCCTGCGGTTAATGGTGTAAGCTTCTCCCTGAAGAAAGGTGAAACTCTTGGCATTGTCGGAGAATCAGGTTCGGGCAAGTCCGTTACTTCATTATCCGTTATGCGATTGATATCCGCGCCCGGAATTATTTCAGGTGGAGAAATACACTACCATTCCAGAAACAAAGGAACGGTGGATCTGCTCAGGATACCGGAAAAGGAAATGAGAACTTTTCGTGGTAACGAGATTGCAATGATCTTTCAGGAACCAATGACTTCCTTGAATCCTGTCTTTCGATGTGGTGACCAGGTCGCTGAAGCATTGATCTTACATAAAAAACTTTCTAAAAAGGAAGCGCATCGGGAGACTATTTCATTGTTTGAAAGGGTAAAACTTCCAAGACCTGAACAAATGTATTCGGCATATCCTCATCAGATCAGCGGAGGACAAAAGCAGCGTGTTATGATTGCGATGGCCATGAGTTGCAGCCCACAAATTCTCATCGCTGATGAGCCAACTACAGCGCTTGATGTTACCGTGCAAGCCAGGATACTGGAACTTATGCGTAATCTTCAGCAGGAAAATGGAATGGGTTTGCTATTTATCACCCATGATCTTGGAGTTATCGCGGAAATAGCGGATCGTGTAATGGTTATGTATAAGGGAAAAGTTGTTGAAGAAGGAACGGTGCAGAATATTTTCTCCAATCCGGCACATCCCTATACAAAAGGCTTGCTTGCTTGTCGTCCTCCACTGACAAAACGCTTACACAAACTACCTACAATAAGCGATTTCATGAAGGAGGAGAACGATGGTTCATTCACGGAAATAAACAAAAGTTTATCCGAAACAATCAATGCTGTCGAAATCACTTCAGCTGAAACCCGCATTCGTCACGAAGCTCTATATAAATTGAAACCGGTATTAAAAGTTGAGAATCTTAAAACCTGGTTTCCTGTTCGCAAAGGGATCTTCGGAAAAGTGTCTGAACATATACGTGCGGTTGATGATGTTAGTTTTGATGTGTATCCGGGCGAAACACTTGGTCTTGTTGGTGAATCAGGTTGCGGCAAAACAACGCTCGGGCGAACAATTATTCGTTTGATAGAGCCTACAGGAGGGAAGGTTATATTCAGAAACGAAGATCTTGCCGCATTGAACGGAAGAGACTTGCGTAAAATGCGTAAGCATATTCAAATCATATTTCAGGATCCTTATTCTTCTCTGAACCCCCGAATGACAGTCGGAAATGCAATACTCGAACCCATGACTGTTCATCGCATGCATAAAAATAAAGAAACCAGAAAGGAAAATGTCCTGAAGCTATTGGCACGGGTAGGAATGAAACCGGAGCATTTTAATCGATATCCACATGAATTCAGCGGAGGGCAAAGACAGAGAATATGTATTGCACGTGCGTTGGCTCTTGAACCTGAATTCATAATTTGTGATGAATCTGTTTCAGCTCTGGATGTTTCCATTCAGGCACAAGTGCTGAACTTGTTGAACGAGTTAAAGCGTGAATTTGGTTTTACTTATATTTTTATTTCTCACGATCTCTCCGTCGTGAAGTTTATGAGCGATAGAATGATTGTCATGAACAAAGGAAAAATTGAAGAGATCGGGGATCCCGATGAAATTTATGCCAATCCAAAATCTGAATATACAAAGAGACTCATTGCTGCAATTCCGGCTTCTCAGCCCCGATTAGCCATTTAGGAACATAGGAGCATTTTTCTGAACTGTGAATTATGATAAATTATACGTCATTAAATATTCTCTTTTTTTTACCTTGCAGCACCTTGTAGAAAAATTATATGCTAAATTCAAGCTGGGCTGTGATCATTCCCATGGCCAACGAAGAACCGGACTTCAAACCCTTTATCGAGGCATTGAAAAAAGCGTTGGATAATATCGGATCAGGAAAGGCATATTTAGTGGTTGATAAGGTCTCCAGAGACAGAACGCTGGAACTTTGTAATGAGCTCTCCACACAGGATAATAGATTTATAACAGTATGGGCACCCGAAAACCGAAACGTTGTCGATGCCTACATTCGTGGTTATAAGGAAGCGTTAAAGTTTGATCATCAGTTTATTCTGGAAATGGATGCCGGTCTTTCTCATGATCCGGCAAGTCTTCCCTTCTTTTTAAAACCACTTATGAATGGAGATGTCGAGTGTGTCTTTGGCAGTCGTTTTATGGAAGGAGGCTCGATGGGTGATTCGCCTGCAGAGCGCAGATCGCTTTCAAAAACTGGGACGATATTATCAAGGATTCTTCTGGGTACTAAATTAAAAGATATGACTTCAGGTTACCAGGGTTTTACCAGGGAAGTTGTGAAAGGATTTACCGAATATCCTTTGAGATCAAAGGCGCATTTTTATCAGACAGAAATAAGGTATCTGCTTCGAAAAAGAAAATACCTTGAATTACCGATACATTATAAGGCACCTTCACCGAATGTTTCAAATAAGGCAATCAAAAATTCTATAACTACTCTTCTTTATTACTTTTGGAGAAGGATAACATTCCGTGCACCATCAATCTGATTTATCATTGAAAAAGGCTCTGGTCATAACTTCAATTGCTGCTCCTAATCCCGTGCTCAGAAAATGCGCGGAAGGTTCACTACAACATGATTTTCGATTTATTGTAATGGGTGATGTTATCTCTCCTCAAGACTTTGATCTTAAAGGATGTGAATTTTTTTCAATTGCTGCGCAGGAGGAGCTACCCTTTAAGCTTTCAGGAATATTGCCAAAGAGACATTACGGTCGAAAAAATCTTGGATATCTTGCTGCTAAGGAATGTGATTTTATAATTGAAACCGACGATGATAATTTTCCCCGACCTGATTTTTGGATAAAGAGAGAGCAGATCATTCAGGCAGAACTTATTGAGTATAAAGGTTGGTTTAATGTCTATGCTTCTTTCTCAAAGGAAAATATCTGGCCAAGAGGTTTTCCATTAGAAAATATTCTTGATGCAGGAAATCAAAGAAACAATAATGAGAAAAAAACAGGGAGTATTATTGCGGCAAATTGTCCTATCCAACAAGGTCTTGCTGATGAGAATCCGGATGTAGACGCGGTATACCGGATGACAATGAGGTTACCGGTAGATTTTGAAAGGCGAGGCCCGATGGTCTTAAGCTCAGGTACCTGGTGTCCTTTCAATAGTCAGAATACAACATGGTTCAAAGAAGCATTTCCGCTCATGTACTTACCTTCTTATTGCAGTTTCAGAATGACTGACATTTGGAGGAGCTTCGTTGCACAACGTATAGCCTGGACATGTGGGTGGAATATTTTATTTCACAACGCCACCGTTTGGCAGGAAAGAAATGCTCATAATCTCTTAAAAGATTTTGCCGATGAAGTACCTGGATACCTGAACAATGCAAAGATTTGTAAAGATCTTGAGGATCTGGATCTCAAAACAGGCAAGGAGAATCTTGCGGAGAATCTTTTAAGATGCTACAAAATGCTCACAGAAAATAAATATATTGGGATGGCAGAGATGGAACTTGTTGAAGCATGGATCATTGATATTGAAACTAACAAATAGTGTATATATTTATTTGCGTGATACGTTGATATGTTTTTACAATTAATCAATACATTATTTTAGTCGGATGATCCGAAAAAGTATAAAGCCTCTGATTTTTATTGCCATCATATTTTTTATGGCTAGTGGAGCGTATTTTTACTATAAGAGTTTTTCGAAAATTGGAAAAGAAGAAATAAATGAAATAGTAAAACAGGAAGAAATTACCGGTCCTCCTACAACTATTTTTCGAAAAGAATACGATCTCGAAACTGACGAGGGAATAGAAAATGCCAGTGTCATCAATGAAACAAAAGCCTGTTCAGGTAAAAGGAGTTGTGAACTGAATACCGATCGTGAGTATGGAATAACTTTAATTTTTCCTTTAAAAAGTATTCAAGGCGGAGTTGGATTAACCGGAGTGAAAATTACTTCAGCTGTTTGGACAAAAGATGCGGGAGAAGCTCAGTGGGTGATGGAAATAATAGATGGAAGCAATAAAAGTATTTCATGGGCCTCCGTCACTATTCAGCCCGGTAGCCATAATTGGGACACATTGGAATTTTCATTTGAAATTCCTATTGAATTTATTCACGAAGATTATAGTTTGAAATTTTATCCCTGGAATAAAAGTTTAAAGCAGCTATGGATTGATAATATTTCTGTGAACTTCATCGGAAGAACTTCATCTGCTGCTAAAAACATGCATTTTTCAAAAGCAGTTAATTTTTATTTTGACTTGGAAAGCAATGAAGGATTACAGAAAGATGCCCTCCTTTCTGAAACCATCTCACATTCTGGGAAGCGATCAGCCGCCCTTACAGGCAAGGATACATACAGTCCTTCCATCACCAAAGTATTAAAGGATGTTACTGATGACACTTTACGAAGAATTTCTGCAAGTGTATGGTTATATTGCGAAGAAGAAAATCCCGACGCTGTTCTGGCAGTGACCATAACTAATTCTGAACAGAAAGATATTTTTTGGTCAGGAAAATCTACGGAGCATTTACAGTTGCATTCAAAAAAATGGCAAAAATTAAATGCTGTTTTCGGAATTCCACCTGAAATTCGACAACAGTTAAAACCGGAAGATCGGATTACTATATATGTCTGGAATCGCAGCCGAATGAAAATTTATTCTGATGATTTTGAAATCGTATATGGGGAGGAGCCAGAGCGACCCGGGCTCTACCCCTTTGTCGACATGAATCTTAAGAGCAGAGAGGCGTATACATTTGACAGAAACCATCCTCCTTTTCGAATAAATTACATGCGGATGATGAACGTGAACAATCACAATGGCACTTATTTGGTTTCGGAGGAAGCGAATAAATTCGGGAACCTTTATCCGCAGCAGGAAGTCGTAATATTAAAATCAGAAGGAGGCAAGAAGGATTTATTGCTGCATTATTCCGGAAAATATTTTGAGCTCTTCAGATGGTGCGAGGAAAAAAATCGTTTTCACCTTCTAGGCCGTATTGGGCATTTTCCATCCCCAATTGCAAACACAAAATATTTCCCAATCGATGTCGATGGAGATGGCAATTCAGAAGTCTTGGCTATCAATGAATCGAAGGGCTGGTTACTGAAGGTAGCCTTTGAACCTTCTGTGGAGTGCGCCAACAATTCTGAACCGCTGCTTGTGAGTACTTGGTGGACTGGAGAGGTGGAGCCCAATACATACCAGATCATAGCTGATTTTAATAAGGATGGAAACGAAGAATGGCTCTCTTCTTCATCCATATCATCATATTGGAAGTTGAACCAGTTTAAGAATGGTTCCTGGTTAACAATTTCTTCAGGTCAATTTCCTAAAGCGGATTTTTCAAAACCATCAGCAATCATTTGTGGATATTTTTTACCTGGAAATTCAAACGTCCAATTACTTATAAGAGATGGTGAGAAGGAGCAATCTTCTTGGAAGGCATTTGAATACGCTTCCGCTTCAAAGGAATTTAGAGTACTCCATTCTGCGAATCTCTCGCAGCTTACTGAAATATTCACAAATGGTAATCGTTTTATAAAAGTAAATATTGATAATGATCCTCAGGAAGAAATTTTACTCTTAAGCGAAATGCAAAAGTTTAGTCTTAAAATTGTCAATTGTGATGCAACGGGTTTTTATGTTCATTCACAGATTGATTTCAAAGGATTTCCAAAAGATTGTAATCCTAAATTTTATGAAACTATTAAACTTATTTGTGGAAATTTTTATTCTCCCACGAAATCGAGTTTGTTGATGGTATTAAGAAACTGCGCCGACTTGGATTTTGACGGATTAAGTTGTACTACCTACGGGGGAAGTCCTGATTTGCCTGACCAATTGCAAATGTATACATTGACGTTTGAATGACCCACATGTTTTATCCTCCGAAAATTTTATTTTGGCTATTCCTGTTATGCGGATTCTTGTATTCCTGTCAGGAAAATTCACGAAAAAATCCACTCAGTGAAAATGCTTATTTCAGCATTACTGATTTTGATGCACTTAGTAATTTTAAGAAGGGAGAAAAAGACAGTATAAAAGCAATTGAACTGGATTACTTTAATGCCATTGATCAGGGATTCATTGTTCCTACAATCAGACAAGTTCCGGGAGGTTTCTTTACTTTCACTTTTTCCATCAAAAATAATACAAATGTTGCACAATCTTTTTCTTATAAAATATATTATCAGAATGAATCTTATAAATTTCCTGAATCGGATACGATAACAGGAAAAGAACATGAGTTTGCCCATGAGAATTTTTATGGATCATGGGAAGACAGTTCAGTTCAGTTTAAAACCACAGGCGAAATCAAGCCGGATGGTGGCTATCATATAATTACTGACTCTATTAGAATTATTGGAAATCCAAGAAATGATGCGCTTTTTTTTGAAAATGGAATCAACCATCGTTGGAGAAGAAATCCAAGAGTCGGAATCTATAGCTTTCTTTTAGCTGTTTCTTTATCTGACACATCAGCACTGAAAGCGATTCCTTCTTATATACAAAACATAAGCCTTAAAAAAGAAAATCAATTCCGGTCACCATATTACTTTTTCAAATATGGTGAAGGTTCTAAAGTGTCTACACTGGTAACTCAGTATTCAGCGACCTCTCTAAAAGTTATCGCCCATCCGGATCTTGGTGCCGGGATTTATATCGATAAAGGCCATTTCAACGAGGATGAAATTAAAGCAGCTGCAAGGGAGAATTGTGGCAATGATACGGCACTATACTTCAATTCAGCTTTTTCACAGTTCATTCACTATATCGATGAGTCTACGAATATGGAAAATATTCCTGTGATACAGGATGTACTTAAGGATGGATATACAAAAAGAGAATATAATTGGAATAGAAATTTTTATTCCAGAGAAGAACTTATTTCAACGACGCCTAAAACTGCAGAAATCCCGTGTCGAACTATATATTCGGATCCTGTAAAACGTAAGGTTGTAATTAACAACCCTAAAAGTGAAGCCGGAAAATGGAGAAAGGAAAACGTTGGTATCATTAGTCGTCATGGACTATGTTTTGGTAAAATCCGTGTCAAAGCAAAACTTACAGAGCTTTTAAACAAGGATAATATGTGGAATGGTTTGACCAATGCAATATGGTTGATTAATCAGGGAGGTGGGGATGGTTTGTGGAATCTAAGAAGGGCGTGTCGCAAAGAAGGTTATATGTCAACATATTGGGGTGGGAAAGATGATAAGAGAGTTGACAAGGTTGGTTATTCCGAAATCGACTTCGAAATTCTCAAAACACCATCTTACTGTCCGGAACAGGATTTTCCTCCGGTATTTAAAATTCCAAAGTCTGTCCGGACGAATGAGAGTTCATGGAATGTTCCCTGGCCTGAGGAAATTACAAGACACGATGCGGATATTACTGTAGCCTGTACCAATTGGGACATGGCTTGCTGGGAGCCCAAAGATTATGGTGTCGGCTGCAAACCTGTTTCTTATAAGGGACAAACCTTTGAAGCGCATCGTTGGGATCATTGGTATCGGGCCCTGACGGAAAAAACATATGCATCAGACGATTCATTATTTGGAGCGGATTATTTCTACTTTGAAATTGATTGGAGACCAACAGAAATTATCTGGAGAATTGGGCCGGAGCCGGATCAGATGCGTACCGTAGGTTATATGAATGATGAAGTCACAAGTATCCCCAATAATCAGATGTTATTGATAATCACACAGGAGTTTCATAATACTAAATGGTGGCCGGGTTCGCCATATCAGCAGGACAATATTCCGTTTCCTTTAAATGATATCTTTGGGGAAATTTATGAAGTAATCATCGAATGATGCATCAATCATTGAGCAATATTGATTATGGTCTTTAGTAGCACGTTTTTTCTTCTTTTATTTCTTCCCCTCTTTTTGTTTTTGTACTATTTGGCAGAAATAAAATATAAGAATGGTGTAATTCTGGTATTTAGCCTGTTTTTCTATATGTGGGGTGCCCCACTTTTTGTGTTTGTTATCATTGGATCTATTATCGCGGATTTCTACCTGAGTCATAAAATTTATAATTCTACCGTAGAAAAACATAAAAAAGCCTGGCTGGTATTTTCGGTGTGCTTTAATGTATCCATTCTGCTGTATTTTAAGTATGCTAATTTCTTTATTGAAAATTTTAATGAAGTATTAATTTCTTTTGGAGCAACTCATCCGGTTCATTGGACTCATGTGGCTTTACCAATTGGAATTTCATTTTTTACATTTCACGAATTGAGTTACATCATTGATGTATATCGTGGTGTAAATCGTCCCATGAAAAGAATTTGGGATTATGCGGTTTATATACTTTTATTTCCTCAGTTGATAGCAGGTCCGATTATCCGATATAAAGAAATAGCCCATCAGATTGTTGATAGGAGAAGCCAGGAAAATATCGATAACAGATTACTGGGTTTTTTTCGCTTTGTAATCGGCTTAGCCAAAAAAGTGCTGATAGCAAATGTCCTTGGAGCCGAAGCAGATAAGATTTTTGCGTTACCGGTAAATGAACTTTCTACTGGTACAGCATGGATTGGTATCATTGCCTATTCTTTCCAGATATATTTTGATTTCTCCGGGTACTCTGATATGGCAATCGGTATTGCACGAATGATCGGAATAATCTTTCCTGAGAATTTCGACAATCCCTACATCGCCAGAAATATTACGGAATTCTGGCGAAGATGGCATATGAGCCTCAGCCGCTGGATGAGAGATTACCTTTACATTCCATTAGGTGGCAATAGGGTAAAAAGCAAGTTCAGGCTTTATTTCAACTTGTGGGTTGTTTTTCTGATCAGTGGATTTTGGCATGGAGCCTCATGGAATTTCATTATTTGGGGTGCTTATCATGGTTTGTTTCTCATTGCAGATAGATTATTTTTAGTAAAGCTTACTGCAAAGGTTGGTGGTTTTCTCTCAATATTGTTCACCTATCTCATCGTTCTTGTTGGTTGGGTATTTTTCCGAGGAAATACACTGGAACATTCACTTGCTTTTCTGGAACGCATGTTTGTATTTGATTTGGATACATTAAATATGCACATTTCCACAAAAGTTATTTCAATCCTTCTGGTTGCTGCGATATTTTCTTTCTTTGGAGTTCTAAAACCGGTTTACACTTGGCAACAAAGCATCCTCTTTGAAGCACCTGATTTAAAACGAAGTATTAAACATACAGTAGTTTCATTCATCTTATTATTTTTGTGCGTGAGTTCTGTTGTTTCTTCCGGATTTAATCCATTTATATATTTTAGATTTTAGTAAATGGGAAACAAGCAAAAAATAAAATATTGGCTTTTCGGATTTTTGCTCGCTCTGTTGTGCATTCCCTTTCTGCAAAGCAATATATTATTGATTAAAACAGAACCGTTAGATGGAGTTGTAGAAAAATCGGAGAAGCCTGAATTTGATTTCAAGGATTGGTTCAAGGGCGATTTTCAAAAAAAGTATGAATCCTATTTTGATGAAAACATTGGTTTCAGAAATCCGCTAGTGCGGAACTATAACCAAATTGATTATAGTTTATTCCGTGAAGGGCATGGAAAAAATGTTGTAGTGGGTTTGGATGGATACCTTTATGAACAAGTTTACATTGATGAAGTAACCGGAAAGAACTTTGTTGGTGAAATGAAAATGAATTATAAGATGGAAAAAATAATGGAGGCACAGCACTATCTTGAGAGTCAGAATAAACTATTGTTCACTGTGCTAGCACCGGGAAAAGCCTCATACTACAGGGAATTTATTCCTAAATGGCTCTTACAGCATCAAAAAGACACTACAAATTATAGCATGTTTATTGACAAGTGCCATTCTTTTAATTTGAACATGCTGGATTTCCGTAAATGGTTCTTAGCCATGAAAGATACAACCAGTATTCCCCTTTATCCAAAACAAGGGATCCACTGGAACTATTATGGAGTTGCACTTGCTGCAGACTCAATTCTAAAATATTTGGACTCTGAGGGGTATACACCACTCACAAAATTGTCTTGGAGTTTAGAATTTCCAGATACATTACGACACTCAGATTATGATATCGCCAGGCTATTGAATATAATATGTCAATTGCCTTATCAGAAAATGGCTTATCCTGTATTTAAGTACTCCGTAACGGGGAAAACGGTTTACCCAAAAATTCTTGTAATAGGAGATAGTTATTATTGGGAAGTTATTAATTCGGAGGTTTTCAAAAACGTATTTGAAGATATCACTTTTTACTTTTACTTTAATTCAGTAATTCAAGTGGGAAATTTATTGACATCAAATCCTGTAGATGAATTGAGTATGGTGGAAGAACTAAAAAAGTTTGATATTATTATGATGATTCAATCCGAATTAAATTATAATAATATTGGATTTGGCTTTGCAGAAAAATTAGTAAGTGAATTGGAAGGAGTAAAATTATTGGAACAGGAGATGCACCAACAAGTATTACGAGATTCTTCTTTTGCGCCAATCATCCGGAAAGTTATGAATGAACATAGGTTTAATTACGAAAGTGCTGTCACCTATATTGCAGACAGCTTGAGCATTAATAAAACGAAGCAGCTGGCGGAAATCACAAAATCAATTCGGAGCAATCCTGAATGGTATCAGTCAATTATCAAGAAAGCGGAAGCCGGTAATATATCTGTTGAAGAGGCAATAAAACGTGATGCTGATTGGGTATATGAAAACAATTACAAATAGGTCTGTACTTTAAATTTCTTCCAGCAAACTAATTTCAATATCATCTACCACAAGATTGTTTTTTTGAGGATTCCATAAGTAGATCCTCAACTCATCATTTTGATTTTCAAGTACCGGAAGTCGTAACGAAAGACCTTTTGTTCTCCATTTTCCTTGTTCCCTTTGACTTCTTTCCAGTGAGCTCATTTTATAATAATAGGTGGTACCATCCGGATGATGAAGGGAGACTACCAGAAAAGTGCTGTCTGTGTTGTGTTTCATTAGGTCATAAACATATAGTGAGCATTCTAACACTCCTTTTTTTAATGATGCCAATACTGAATCGTCACGCAAAGTAAAGGTCACACCAAATTCATCCATTGCAGTTAAGACAGATGCGAAATTTCCGGAATGTGCCAATGATCCAAGATTCGTTTTGCCATTTGACACCTGGTTATTGGAGTCAGATTCAAAGTCAATGGTGTATTTCGCTTTTGTAAATCCCTTAATTTCACCGGGCAGAAAATATTCCCAAAGCATTCCTTTCCACTCACCTCCGGTTTTTAAAAATACTTTCCAGTATTTTTCTTTGGACATCACGCTCCAGTGTAAAATATAATTTCTGTATTGATATGCCTGAACCTGATTCACATACAAACATGCAAGGCATAGGAATACTAATATGAATTTTGAATATCGTTTGTTAAATGTACTAAATCCTAGTGCCAGCAGTATTGCGAATAATGGAAAGAATTCAATCATGGGACGGAAACCAAAACTCATTCCATAATACCACATATACCAACAAGAAATCACATAAATCAAGACACTTAACAGTATGACAATACTTATAAATGAAAATTTATTTTTAATAATCAGATGAATTAATCCTGTCAGAGAGAAAAATAAAATGGGAGTCCAGACAAATAATCCTTTACGGTAGCTGAAAAGCACATTCATTATTTCGGGACTGTTAAAATTGAATCGTTCATATGTGTAGGCATATACAATCCATTTACCTGTCTGTAAATACCAAAGAAGACATTGTAATGAAATAATAAAGGCTGCAAACAGGGCAGATGTTATCACGATTTTATATTCTTTAAGCAGATATTTAAAGTAATTCAATAAATTTTTCTTACTTCCTGTCAGGAAAGGAATCGCCAGAATAATTATTGCATTTACCGGACGTATCAACGTAACCAGAGCAAGCATGATAAATGCGCCTAATATGTATAAACTTTTTTTGTTTACAATAGATTCCTTTGTAAAGAATAAAAATCCTGCAACCATTGAATACGAAAACGCATGTGACATGGACGGTTCTACCACGGCATAGTGAAATAAATTTGTTCCAAATACCATTACAACATTTATCAGGAAAATAGTACCCGGCGGAGTACCATAATGTTTCAATAAGCGGGATAGGAATATACAACCCAGAAAGACATAAAATATTGCTGCAAAGCCTGTGAAGTATTGATAAAAAATAGAGTAGCCGTCGGCAGGTTGGTCTAATATTAAAGATAATATATGAGCCAGAATAAAGAAAGGGTAGATCAATACAGCTTCTCCAAAGAAGTATTTATCAACAGGCCGATCATTTACTATCTGCATATACTCAGGCACAAATCCATCCTTGTAGTTATCTTGATATGCTTTCGCAACAAAGGATTGTGTATAATCTCCATAGATAAACATGGCAGGCAGGTAAGAATAGTACCCTAAACCATCACTGCGAATAATCCCGCTTTTTTTATTGTCAACAAAACCTTGGATGTTAAAGAAGGAATAGAGTAAAACTATTCCAATGAGAACGTTTCCGTATTTGTGGAGGAAGTCATTCATGTAATACTAGTTTCTCGAAAAAATATTGTACTTTAAAATGCACCAAATAGCTCTGAAACCATCTTTCCAGCCAATCTTCTTTCCTTCTTCATAGGTTCGGCCATAGTAGGATATTCCAACTTCGTAGATTCTTACTCCCTTCACCCTCGCTATTCGTGCAGTAACTTCAGGCTCAAATCCAAATCGTTTTTCTTTTAAAGAAATGTTTTGAATAATATCAGTTCGAAATAATTTATAACAGGTTTCCATATCAGTCAGATTCAGGTTGGTAAAAGCATTTGATAGAAAAGTAAGAAACTGATTACCTAATGAATGCCAGAAGAAAAGAATCCGGTGTGGCTTGCCACCCAAAAACCGCGAACCATATACAATATCTGCAAATCCATCAAGAACAGGTTTCAACAAAAGATTATATTCATTCGGATCATATTCCAAGTCGGCATCTTGAATGATGAGGTACTGTCCTGAAGCATTGGAAATACCTGTATGTATAGCGGCTCCCTTTCCCTTATTCACTTCGTGGTTGTATAAAGTATAGCCCATTTCGGGATGTTTCCTAAAATAATTTTCAATAGCTTCTGTTGTTTTATCGGTAGAACAGTCGTTCACCACTATGAGTTCTTTTTTAATGCCATTGGATAATTCAACCTGGCGTATCTTGTCCAATATCAGATGGACAGTTTTTTCCTCGTTATAACAAGGAATTATTATTGAGAGCGTTTGAAATTCTGGCAAGTTCATTTATTCCGATTTTGTTTATTGAAATGCAAAGATATTCTAAGATTTTGTATTGCTGAAAGAAATGTTTTAAGGCAAAGGGTTGTTAAGTTCTGTTTTTAGTTCAAATCGCCCTTCTTTGTTTTATTTTTAGATCCATTTTATCACTCAATGACTTTATGCATGGGACACCATTATATGGTTTATCATTTAGTGAATTATTCGGCATTATCAAATTCTTCTGCTATTTTTGTTTCGTGATAAAAAATAAAAGCATCTATTTTATTTGCATACTGTTTGTTTTGATGAATAATTCCTGCCGGAACAATTCAAAGTTAAGCTTTAGTCAGGATTTTGAACAGATGGCAGGTTGGGAGCAAACGCCTACACTTGTTAAAGAGAAGGGGCATTCCGGTCTTTACTTTACACGAACCGGTCTTGAATACGAATTCAGCAAGTCATTCGCTTTACGATTAGGGGATATCAGCACCGAGAAGGTCAGACGAATTGATATGGGAGCATGGATACGCATTTCCGAACCTGCCGCAAAAGCAAAGCTGGTTCTTAGCATTGAATCCGGTGATAGTGCAGTTTTCTGGCAGGCAATCGATACCGAAAGCGCATCACCTAAACCCGGTGAATGGACACGCCTGTATTTTACCTTTGATCTACCTGATGATTTTCAGCCGGATTATGTTGTTAAAATGTATCTGTGGAATGTGAGTAAAAAAACTGTGGATGCCGATGATTTTGATATTCACTTTTATACGAAATAAATAGAGGGGAATTATTTTATTCGGAAGTTTTTGCCACGAATGCACGAATATTAATTCGTGGCTTTTATCCCTTTTTGTTTTTATTCGCCAATACAAGCCCAAAATTTATTAATCCATTCATTACAATTAATCCAGAATCATCTCCGGGATATCTCCATCTACTATCAATTTTCCCGCAGTAGATTGTATGATATATTCGACACTCACTCCTGGAGCCCTTTCCAATAATCGAAATCCGCCTGTTTCAAGGACATCCAGTACAGCCAGTTCAGTGACAATCTTTTTTACGCATCGGATACCGGTGAGCGGTAAGGTGCATTTCGGAAGAAGTTTGGACTCACCTGCCTTATTCACATGTTGCATGGCAACAATAATGTTTTTTGCTGAGGCGACAAGATCCATCGCTCCTCCCATTCCCTTCACCATTTTTCCGGGAATTTTCCAGTTGGCAATATCTCCATTCTCATCGACTTCCATCGCTCCCAGTATGGTCAGGTTTACTTTTCCTGACCGGATCATTCCAAAGCTCATTGCAGAGTCAAAAAATGCAGATCCCGGAACTGTTGTTATGGTTTGCTTTCCGGCATTGATCAGATCAGGATCTTCCTCTCCTTCAAAAGGAAAGGGACCCATCCCCAGTAATCCATTTTCGGATTGCAAGACTACATTTATCCCTTCAGGAATATAATTGGCGACAAGTGTAGGAATCCCTATGCCGAGATTTACATAGTAGCCATCCTTCACTTCTTTTGCAATACGTTTAGCGATTCCGTTTTTATCTAACATTGGAAAATTATTTTCAAAATAAATTCATGATCAATTATTTATATTCTCTGTTATTATTTCAATTGCGTTTTCTGATTGTCAATTGTTCTATTCTTTTTTCATAGGCCTGGCCCTGAAAAATTCTTTGTACATAAATTCCCGGAGTATGAATTTCATTGGGATCCAGTTCTCCGGCAGGAACAAGCTGTTCTACTTCAGCAATGGTTATTTTTCCTGCCATGGCCATCAAAGGATTGAAGTTTCTTGATGTGGCTTTGAAAATAAGATTCCCGTGTGTATCGCCTTTCCAGGCCTTTACTATTGCAAAGTCTGCATCAAAGGCATACTCCAGCAGATAATCCTTTCCATTAAAATTTCGGATCTCTTTTCCTTCGGCTACTTCTGTACCTACCCCGGCGGGTGTAAAGACAGCAGGCATTCCATAACCCGCGGCCAGACAACGCGTAGCCAGTGTTCCCTGAGGAATCAGATCCACCTGCAACTCTCCACTTAGCATTTGCCTTTCAAACTCCGCATTCTCTCCTACATAAGATGAGATCATTTTTTTTATTTGTTTCTTTTGCAGGAGCAAACCTAGACCAAAATCATCAACACCTGCATTGTTTGAGATGCAGGTTAAATCTCTGACATTCTTTTTAACCAGAGCGGCAATACAATTTTCAGGAATGCCACATAGCCCGAATCCTCCGAGAAGAAGAGTCATCCCATCCTTGATATCATGGATGGCTTCATCGGCATTGCTTACAACTTTATTCATGTTGTTCAATTAATAAGTGTGATAAAATATTTTTATGCAATAGTTTTTCAATAATCAGAAATCCCTGTCAAAGGAAGTTTTATTATCACCTGGTTGCACATATTTACTGCAATCCAGAATTACATTCAAAGGCTCATTCGGAGCTTCAAATTCTCCCTTCGAAAGATTCAGATTTTTATCTGCATACGCTTTTTGCATATACAAAGCCCAGATTGGCATGGCAGTTCTTGCACCTTGTCCTAGTTCAAGTGTACGGAAATGTACCAGACGGTCTTCACATCCTACCCAACAACCACTCACTAAATCGGGAGTAATTCCCATAAACCAACCATCACTCTGGTTTTGTGTAGTTCCTGTTTTACCTGCGATTGGCATACCAAGTTTATATTGTCCACGAAGTCGTCCTCCGGTACCGAACTGAACTACTCCTTGCATCAGACTTAGCATGAGGTATGCAGTTTCTTCACTGATTGCTTCTACTTTACGGGGAACAAATTCCTGTAAAATATTTCCGTTTTTATCTTCAATGCGTGTGAGATAAATTGGTTGTGTCCAGACTCCCTTATTAGCAAATGTCGAATAGGCTCCCACCATTTCAAATACGGAAACATCAGGTGTACCAAGACAAATGGCAGGAACTGCATCGATTGGAGAGGTGATTCCCATCTTTCGCGCGATTTCTATCATAGCTTGGGGACCAAATTGCTTCATTAGGTATGCAGAGATAGCATTAACCGATTCAGCAAGACCTTCTTTCAGTGTTAGCATTCCCCCGTATTCTCCATCTGCATTCACCGGAGACCATTGTTCACCCGTAGGCAAATCGAAAGTGACACGAATATTCGGAATTTTATAGCAAGGAGAATACCCTTCCTGCATAGCAAGCGTATAAAGAAACGGCTTGAACGTTGAACCAACCTGCCGCTTCCCTTCTTTCACGTGGTCGTATTGGAAATACCGGTAATCATTTCCTCCAACCCATGCCCTGATATAACCTGTATGTGGTTCCATTGACATGAAACCCATCTGAAGCATTTTTTTATAATACCTGATACTATCCATAGGTGAAATAACTGTATCGATATCTCCTTTCCAGGAGAAGATATTCATTTTAGTTTTTGTAGCAAACGCCTTATTGATTTGTTTGTCTGAGGCTCCCCCTGCTTTCATCTTGATGTATCTGTCCGAACGTTTTTTTCCCTCATCCAATATTTCTTTGTGATCTTCCCAAGGTTCCTTGTTTTTCCAGTGTTCTGTAAATTTTTTCTGGATTTCAGTCATGTGTTCACGCATGGCTTGTTCCGCGTAGTTCTGTAAACGCGAATCGATTGTTGTATAAATTTTCAGACCATCTGTATATAAATTGTATGGTTTACCCGTCGCATTATTGATATGTTCCTTGCACCATTTCAGCAGATCAATTCGTAAAGATTCCCGGAAATAAGTGGCGAGTCCAAAATTGTGGTCTTCCATCTGAAAGTTCAAGGTGATCGGAAGTGCCTTGATTGAGTCGATCTGATCTCCGGGAATGAAATCATACTTATTCATCTGACTCAAAACAATATTTCGGCGTTCCAATGCTCTGTCCGGATTGCGGGCGGGATTGAAACGGGTAGGAGCCTGAAGCATTCCAACAAGTATCGCCGCCTCTTGAACACTAAGTGAATCCGGTGTCTTGTTGAAATAAGTTCTGGAGGCTGCCTTAATACCATAGGCATTGCTGCTGAACTCAACCGTATTGAGATACATCGCAATAATTTCTTCTTTGGTATATCTGCGTTCGAGTTGTACAGCAATTATCCACTCTTGTAATTTTTGAATTACCCTTTCTTGTTTATTGTCGGGTTTTTCATGAAAAAGATTTTTAGCCAATTGCTGTGTAATGGTGCTTCCGCCACCGGCTTTGCCTGCGCGAAACACCGCTCTTAAGAGACCACGTGGATCAACACCACTATGATCTTCGAAGCGGATATCTTCCGTTGCTTTCAATGCCTGTACTAAATTTTCATTTAAATCATAGTAGTGGATATTAGTCCGGTTTTCGACATAATATTTTCCCAGAATAACCTGGTCTCCGGAAATTACTTCAGAAGCCAGATTGCTTTTTGGATTTTCTAATTCTTCGAATGAAGGCAGTTCCTCGCCGATCCAGCCCTTTGAGGCCATGAACATGATGAAAGTTAGGAGCAGAAAGGGTGTCAGAAATAATCCCCAGAATATTAGAAGATACTTACCGAACTTTTTATTTGATTTTGGCATAAAAGGCCTTCAAATTTGGTGAATTGTTGTAAAAGTAGTAAAATTTTGAGGGGTTAAAACCGTTTCAGGTCAGAGTTGTTTAACCAATATTTACCACTAACTTAAAAGTAGCATTCCCAGAGCGTAGCATTGAATGTTTGCCAAGTTTTCTGGTTCACTATGGTGACGATCAGCGGTTGATAAATTCACAAGGATGATAAAAAATTTGCTCTTAGTTATCCTTTCTCTCATCTTTGCCAGTGTTGAAATCAAGGCGCAATATCTTGCCAGTTTCGCAGCCCTCCAGCACGGTAACAATATTGAACTGAATATTGTCATCGCGGGAGGCAATACCTGTAATGGCATCACCATTCTTCGTTCCACTGATGCAGTGCTGTTTTCACCGATTGGTGATATAGCAGGTATTTGCGGAAGCTCTACTGAAGATGTCTTCTATTCTTTTACTGATTTTGCTCCCGTTCCCAATGCAATAAACTACTATCGTTTGGACCTGATAACCTTGGGATACACAAGTATTATCAATATTCACTTTGTGTTTTTCGGCGCGAATGAAATTTTGCTTTATCCGAATCCGATAACCGAAAGTGCATCAGTATACCTGCAAACTACTAATGCGGATCTTTCCTCATTCAGGATTAACGATCGTTCCGGAAGATTATTGAAACAGGTTGATGGCATCCGCGGTAATTTTTTCGAATTGAATCGGGAAGACTGGCCCACCGGATTATATTATCTCGAAGTTCAGACAGGTGCAAGGAATTCTATTGTAAAGCCATTCCTTATTGAGTGAGAACCGGAATGTAGGGAAGAGAACACATAAAAAAAAGCGCGGAATCAATCCCGCGCTTTTTTTTAAAATTGAATTTCCTATTTCTGTATCTTCAAAATACCCTTACTGTCAGAAGAAATTGATTTACGGAAAGTTGATTCCGAATCAACTATCGTAACTTTTTTAACAGGCATCGGATAAGATTCGACAGCGCGATCTTCATTTAGGATGTCAGGAGAAAGTGAGGCTTTGAGTCCGTCTGAGTAACTCATCGGTGAAGGTGAATTATTTCTCAGGCTTTTCGCCAAAGGCTCTGCTTCACTCTTATCGGTGATCACCACAATATTCATGTTCTGTGTCTGCCAGTATTTTTTAATGGCTTTGTTCACCTGCTCGAGAGTCATGCCGGCCAGAAGTTTATCCATTTCCTGAATCCAGTCCTTACGACCATAAAACTTAGCGTCCATCAAATATCCTAACTGACTGGCAGGACTCTGGATATACAATTTGGTATAGCTGCGAAGAAAATCACGGGTCTTTTCGAAATCATCCTGAGTCATTCCGTTTTTGATCAGAGCATCCATTTCTTTCAGGACCATTCTTAATGCATAATGTGCATGACCGATCTCAATGTTTTTTAACTCCTCATACTGTCCTTTTAAACCGTCTGCAGTCTGCACAGGGCGGACCCAAATACTAAAATAATTTGAAGACCTTGGAACTCCGGAAGGTGGCAGCATATTAGAGCCTCCTGATTCATACCATTCGATATAAGTGTAGTCACCATAGTTCATAGAACGCTCTTCACGGATCTTCTTGTACAAACGCGAATAGGATTTACGATGCTCACCTAACCAAGAATTGGCGACCATCAAAGCTACGAAGTCATCATTCGAACGTGTGATAGCTAATGGAAATCCGGCAGAGATTGCAGAACCCAATGCATTATCTTTTGAAACAATCTCTACATTTAATCCTTCAGCCATCGCGGCTTTCCCCGGAGCAGGAATTACAGGAAAGGTAGAAGACAGACCTTTCAAATCCGTCTCAATACGTGTGGCAAATTCAGCTGGGTAATTTCCTGCAAGTCCAATAGTCAGGTTGTTGCGTGTGAAAAAGTTCTTGTAGTGATTTTTCACGTCATCTAATGTGATACTTTTTACTCCATCACTCGTACCGCTTGTCATGTATTGGTAATTCGTACCGCGGAACAATACATCCTCCAGGTACTTTTTGCCATATTCTTCATCCGAAGATTGACGGATAAGCTGGTCAACATAATTCTGTTGATTCGATTTTACCCGATCAAAATCTTCTTGCTTGAAAGAAGGGGTGATCATCAAACCTTTTACGATATCATAAAATGTGTTCAGGTAATCTGCCGGAACTTCGAAGTAGAAGTTGCTTACTTCTTTATCGCATGAACTTCCATAAGATGCTGAATAGGGATAGATTTTATCTTTGATATCTGTCGCGCTCAGGTTCCCTGTGCCGCCTTCTGAAACGAGGGATGCAGTTAGAGAGGTCAGCCCCTCTTTACCCGCAGGATCACAAATGCTCCCGTTGCGAAACATCAGTTGGATAACGACTTTATTTGATTTGGGAAGGTTTAATTCCACCAAATCCTGTGCGATGCTTGTTATTGACAACACAGCAGCAAAACAAAAAGTGAGTATAGATTGAATGGTTGATTTCATTGTCGGATAGATTGATGTGTGAATTTAAATTGAATTGAATCAACGGAGTGTTTCTTTCTCATTGGGAGAAATCGTACCGATAGTCAGTGTGTTTGGAAGAATATATTTCTTAGCGACCATCATCAGATCTTCTGCCGTGACCTTATCATATAAAGCGTACAGACGGTTCAACGACTCAGGATCATTGGTAAGCCAGGTATATGCACTCAGCGATTCAGCGATAGAAGTCGGATTGTCAATGTTCATCGCGAAGCTGTACTTCAAATGGGTCTTAGTGTCTTTCAGCAGTTGGGGATCTACCGGATTAGTTTTCGCTTTTTCATAAGCGGCAACAACCGCATCTTTTACGTGTTGCATATCGGATGCATTTATCAGGGAAGCGCTGATGCTGATGAGAAAGGGATCCCGGGAATCCTGAGCTCCTCCACCTATGAAGCGGCATTTTTGTTCATCAATGACAAGCTTTTTATACAATTCTGATTTATCAGAAAGTAAGATGGAATTTAAAACATCTAATGCAGGCATATCAATTTCCTTGTCACTGAAGGCGGGACCCTTGAAATTCAAATCCAGGAAGGGTGGGAAGCCGGGTTTTTGAATGTGCACATACCTTGGTGCTGTTTGAGCTGGTTCAGTGGGAATCTGACTGACATAATCACCGCGCTTCCATGCAGAAAAATATTTTTCAGATAAGGCTTGTACCTGTTCAGGTGTTACATCACCAACTACAATAATTGTTGAATATTCCGGACGGTAAAAACGACGAAAGAATTCTAGCGAATATTCATATTGGTTAGGCATCTCTACAATGTCTGCGAAGAATCCCATCGTGGTATGCTTGTAGGTATGCTTATCGAAAGCGGCTTCCTGAACTTTCTCGTTCAGTTGCGTGTAAGGACTGGCAGAATTTTTTGTGTACTCTCCTTTTACAGCACCGGCTTCTGTCTTAAATCCCTGAATCGAATACTTCAGATTCATAAAGCGGTCGCTTTCCAGTTCAAACATGGTCTCCAGTTTGTCAGCACTACCCGTCATGTGATAAACAGTACGGTCAAGACTGGTGTTTGCATTGGCTGAAGCACCTGTAGATTTTAGTACTTCACTGTACTTGTCTTTCGGATACTTGTCAGTTCCCCGGAACATCATGTGTTCGAAGAAATGAGCAAAGCCGGATTTCCCGGGCTCGATCTCATCGCGCGAACCGGCGCGGACAACAATGTAAAATGCGGCAAGACCGGGACTGTCATAAGGGACTGTCACCACGTTCAGGCCGTTCGCCATTTTTTTCTGGTAGATAGGATAAGGCAAAACCTTTCCTTCTGTACCTTCAGCGGCGTGTGTAAATGTGTTAGAGACGGAAAAGAGGATCACCGTCAGGATCATGAGAATCTTTTTCATAGTGTTTTTTTCATGGAACACGAAAGTATCCTTTTCATTGGAGAATAGAAAGATTGGAGCATAAAATCAGGGGTATTTAACAGACTTTAATATTTAAGAGATATTTTTTAGGGTTATTTATACGAAATCAAGTCAAAAAGATAGAATAGATTGCAGAAGAAATTCGTTTGAGAATAAGCTTATGATAAAAAACACCCTTAGTATATTAATCCTGCTGTTGTTTCAATTGCAACTTGCTGCACAAAGCAGGAATGAAAGAAATGAACTACTAAAGCTTGTCGAAGTACGTCAGGAATTATTCGACCGCTATTCAGCTTCATTGAAAAAGAAAAGTGGAATTTTCGGACAGAAAACTAAAAATGATTTACGTACAACCCATAATAAGCTGAAAAACATTGTTGAAGTTGACAATAAAATCATGACTCGCCTTCGTCAATTACTTGATTATACCAAGTTTGAAAAGCAAACGATGTCTTACGATGTCAATCAATATTCTGAGCAACTAAGGAACTTTGAACGAAATCAGGATACGCTCGTCAAGCAGTTAGCTCAATTGGAAAAAGAAAATACTTTGCTCAACAAATCCGTATCAAAGACGGGGCGTTGGATTTATTTTTTAATGGGATTTTTGTTGGCGATGGTTCTTGCATACATATACAGGAAGCGTGTCAGGCAGAGGTTAAATTGAATATCAGAGGAATCAACAAGCTCCATAAAAGCAAAAAACTCACTCCGCCTTCTCAATCCTTATACCTGCATCCATAATCTGTGGCAAAGGATCCACGCGCATGGCCTGTTCTAATTCAAAAGTGTATTTACCTGATACAGGGAATCGAAAATTTTTCTTAAAGAGAATACGATTATCCCAGATATCACCCATACCATCACCTTTCCATTTACCGGATTCGTCAGCTAAAACAATTTCAAGCGTATCACGTGATTTCGTATTTTCCGGTGTTGTTGTTGTTAGAAAAATAAAAAGATTGCTGAACTGATATCCTCCGGCATTGCGCACATTGATATACAAATTCATCGGGTTGATGGTGTCCTTGATCTCTGCTTCGAGACGAATCATATTCTTCTGATACCAGCGATTATCATCCAGCTTCTCGTTTTTTTCAAAGACAACATTGCTGTCGCATGCGATCAATGACAGGAAGAAAACAAAAAGGACTAATGTCCATTTGAGTGATCGCTGAATGAACATTATTCTGTTGGTTTAGTAGTAGGCTCAGTACCAGTTGCAGAGGTGCGTGGAGGCCGGGGTCCACGGTTTCGATTCTGATCGTTACGATTTCGGTCATTCCGGTTTTCCGGATTGCTTTGTTTCTCCTGATTTGGTTTTTGACCTGACGAGGCTTGCTTCGTTTGATTCTGATTGCCGGCTTGCTTCTCTTTATTCTCAGGACGCGGTGCCGGACGATTTCCCTGTTTTTGTGCAGGGCTTCCCTCACGCGGAGCCTTTGTTTGCTGAGTACCTTCTGCCGGCTTACTTCCTGACTTCTTCTTTTTCTTCTTTTTCTTTTTCAGGTGATCCATCCTGTCAATGCGATCTTGCCCAACTACATTGTCATAATCCGGCTCAACAACGATGGCTGATTCTTCTTCCTCCATCTGCGCGCTACGCAATTCAGCCGGCTTTATTTTTTGTTTATTTAATTCGATAATCTCATTGACACGATCCACAGGTAAAGCGATCCAGTTACCATCTGCACCACCATCCGCAGCTTCAGTATTTTCTTTACGATCATGTTCATGGTATGCAAACCACATCATCCGTTTGAAAATGTCAGTCTTTCTGTGAAAAGCCCGGCCACGTTCAGTTTCAAGAGTTGTATTGGTAGATGGGAAATCTTTTAAGGCATCGACATAGGAATCCAGTTCATAGTTCAGACAGCATTTTAGTTTTCCACATTGTCCGGCAAGCTTTGCAGGATTGAGCGCAAGGTTCTGATAACGTGCAGTACTGGTAGATACAGTTTTAAAATCTGTTAGCCATGTTGAGCAACAAAGCTCTCTTCCACATACACCTAAACCTCCAAGACGACTAGCCTCCTGACGCATTCCAATCTGACGCATATCGATACGGATACGAAACTCGTCAGCCAGTTTTTTTATAAGCTCACGAAAATCAACTCGCTCTTCTGCAGTATAAAAAAATGTAGCCTTCTTACCATCACCCTGAAATTCGATGTCACTGAGCTTCATCGAAAGCTTCAAAGCCTGAATGATTTCACGAGTGCGATGAAGAGTATTGGTTTCCTTATCCTTCACTTCAAACCATTTCTCCACTTCATTGGGTTTCGACTTTCTATAGAAGCTTTTTATCTGATCTGAATTTTCCGCGAGATGTTTTTTATTGAGCTGAAATCGTACCAACTCGCCAACCATAGAAATCACACCAACATCATGTCCCGGAGAAGCATCAACCGTCACTACATCACCCACACGAAGATCAACACCTTCTTTGTTGTGAAAAAATTCCTTCCGGCTTCCTTTGAAACGCACTTCTATGATATCGTATGGTTTTTGCCCCTGAGGCAATACCATGTCGCTAAGCCAATTGTATACATTCAGCTTGTTGCATCCGCCGGTGTCGCAGGTACCATTACTTCGGCAACCTCCGGGCTTCCCGTCTTTTTCCGTACTGCAGGAGTTACAAGCCATTTTTTGAGATGATTGAAATGCTTTTCGCTAATCTATAGAGAATTAAGCACCTATAATAATTAAAAGAGTCTGATTTTAAGGATTGCAAAATTAGTGAAAAGCTCGGACATCTCTTCTGGCTGATAATCAACAGGATGCACTAATATTCTAAATTTAGGGTATTGATTCCAAAGGGATAGGAAGAATGCTATTTCAATTTTTCCTATGCAAAATGTTTTGCATAGAAAGGGAAAGGTCAGTGAAAAGAAGCTTCGAATTCGCATTTCTTTCAATGTGATAAGTAGCTTCACTTAACTTAATAATAAAATCTTCCGCATTATTTATATTCACGAATGGTGCAAATCGTCCCAGCTCTTCCAGTTCTTTTCCTTCGAAATGTATCATCGAGCGATCTCCATAATTTATCAGCAGGCATTCACGGGCAACAATCAGAGCATGATGCAGGTAACCTTTTTGTTTTTCCCGAGATTCTGCAGCAAATCCAGATGTAAATTCTATGATCTGCATTACATTTCCAGAATAGCAGGCGCGCATCCATAAAAGAAACCATTGGTTCAGGTCAGCATCTGATTCATCATTTCGAATGAGTTTGAGTGCTTCGTTATAATTCCCATTTGCACGGTGAGCAATATGCCTTGCAGCCTTATGTTCCACGCCGTGAATAGTTACTAATGCCGATATCAGTTCATTTTCATTCAAACGATTGACTTTTACAAGTTGAGCTCGTGAAGTGATCGTGGGAATGATCTGAACATAATCCTCTCCTACCAATAAAAATATGGTATGATCAGGTGGCTCTTCAATGATCTTTAGTAATTTATTAGCCGCTGTTGTGTGTAATGTTTCCGGAAGCCAGAGAATTACCATTTTGTATCCACCTTCTACACTTTTCAGACTCAGACGTGAGATTATATCATTTGCTTCTGGAACGGCTATTAATCCTTGTTTGTTTTCAAGATCTATTTGCTCAATCCATTCCTGATAGCTGATATAAGGATTATTGAGAATAGCCTCTCTCCATTCCACTATAAAATCAACGCTCCGTGGTTTGTCAAGTTTAGGTCTAGTTGCAACCGGAAAACTAAACGTAAGATCAGGATGTATCAGTTTTTGAATTTTAATGCATGATGGGCATTCTCCACAACTGTCATCGATTCCCTTGTTCTCACAAAAAAGATATTGAGCATAAGCAATAGCCATAGGTAGACTTCCTGCCCCTTCAGGGCCTAAAAAAAGCTGTGCATGGCTGATCCGACCTTCCTGCGCTGAACTGATCAGCCGGGTTTTCAATTCAGCATGTCCAATAACCTTTGAAAATTGCATGCTGTAAAGATAAAGGAATTCACAGATTCAGGAGATGTTTGTAATGATGCTCCAAATTAATTTGCTATTTCAGCTATATTTGTCGCCATATGAACAATATTAATAACATCAACTTCAAAGGAATCCGGGCCTTGATTCGGGTAGATTTCAATGTTCCACTCGATAAACAATTCAACATTACCGATGACAGCAGAATCCGTTCTGCCGTACCGACCATTAAGAAAATTCTTTCTGATGGCGGGAGTGTGGTTCTTATGAGCCATTTAGGGCGGCCTCTTAAAAAACTTAAGGAAGATGGAAGTCTTGATAAAATGAAATTTACCTTACGCCATACACTTAAAACAATTTCTGAACTGTTGGAATTGCCTGTTCAATTTTCAGAATCCTGTATCGGCGATGATGCATTAAATGCTTCCGCCACCTTAAAACCCGGACAGGTTTTGCTACTCGAAAATCTTCGTTTTCATAAAGAGGAGGAAAAAGGAGATGAGGTTTTTGCGCAAGAACTTTCCCGCCATGGAGAATATTATGTGAATGATGCTTTTGGTACCGCTCATCGTGCTCATGCTTCTACAGCAATTATTGCAAAATTTTTTCCGGATAAAAAATGTGCCGGGCTGCTCATGGCTGACGAATTGAAAAATGCGGAGATGGTGATGAACAGAGCACAAAAACCTTTTACTGCCGTGATGGGTGGTGCAAAGGTAAGCGACAAGATATTGATGATTGAAAATCTCCTCGGGAAAGCCGACAATATTATCATTGGAGGAGGTATGGCCTATACATTTTTTAAAGCAATGGGCGGAAAGATCGGCAATTCACTCGTCGAGGATGATCGTCTGGAATTGGCACTTCAGCTGATTGAGAAAGCAAAAGCTGCCGGGTGTAAACTTTTTCTCCCTTCGGATTCCATTATTGCAGATAAATTTGATAAAGACGCTAACAGCAAAGTAGTAGACAATATGAACATTCCTGACGCATGGATGGGATTGGATATTGGCCCTGCCGCGATAAAAGAATTTGTATCTGTTATCCGTGTTTCCAAAACAATTTTATGGAATGGTCCGATGGGGGTTTTCGAAATGGAAAAATTTGAAACCGGTACACGCACAATGGCGGAGGCAATTGCCGAAGCAACTTCGAAAGGAGCTTACTCTTTAATAGGAGGAGGAGACTCCGCTGCCGCAGTCAGTCAGTTTGGCTACTCTGATAAGGTGAGTTATGTTTCCACCGGAGGCGGTGCTTTACTGGAATATTTTGAAGGGAAAGAATTGCCGGGAGTGACAGCTCTCAACCAATAGTTTTTTTAGTGAAACTTATTGAGATGAATTTTTTCCGGAAGAATCCGATGTTCAGATACCATTGTTGAATTCATTTAAATGAATTTTAGAAATTCTTATTTAGGTCTTTCACGGGAGGTTTGGTATCTGTCATTTATTACTTTGATAAACAGGGCAGGAACGATGGTGATTCCTTTCCTTTCCTTATACCTTACAAAAGAAAAGGAGTATAGTCTCGCACAGGTTGGATGGATCATGAGTTTTTTCGGACTGGGATCTGTCGTAGGTTCATGGTTGGGTGGAAAACTTACGGATAAGATTGGGTACTATAAAGTGATGACAGGAAGTCTGCTTGTCTCCAGTGTGCTTTTTGTTAGCTTACAATTCCTGAATTCATTTGCATCACTTTGTTTTGGAATCTTTATACTGATGTGTGCGGCAGATGCATTTCGCCCCGCAATGTTCGTTGCCTTGAATGCATACAGTAAACCGGAGAATAAAACCAGATCCGTTACCTTGGTACGACTGGCTATCAATCTTGGATTTGCAGCCGGACCTGCAGCCGGAGGATTAATTATTGGGACGCTTGGGTATGCGGGCTTATTCTGGATTGATGGACTTACCTCACTGGTTGCGGGTTTGGCATTATTAAAACTACTGCATCCTAAAACAGCCCGAACCATTGATGTTTCGAAATCGGAGAACTCAAGATCAGCTTATACGGATGGGCACTACTGGTTGTTCATTGCTTCGACAATTCTCTTTGGTTTTGTGTTTCTTCAATATTTCTCCACCGTTCCGTTGTACTATAAGGATGTTCATTTTCTAAGTGAAGCACAGATTGGTTTATTGATCGGATTAAACGGACTCATTGTGTTTCTGATTGAGATGCCTTTGGTTCATGCAATGGAGAAGCGCAACCTCTCACGGATCTGGCTAATGTTCATAGGGACGCTGTTACTCGGACTTAGTTTTCTGGCTCTTAATCTCAGTGTCTGGTCCGGTATACTAATAGTTGCATTGGTATTAATGAGCTTTGGGGAAATGCTGGTCTTCCCATTTTCTAATTCCTTTGCCATGGAATATTCCAAACGTGGGAAGAGTGGAGAGTACATGGCACTTTACAGTATTGCCTTTTCAATTTCCCATGTATTCAGTCATAACGCGGGAATGCAATCGATACATTGGTTTGGTTTCGTGTTCACCTGGTATGCCTTGGTATTGGTGACTGTCATTGCAATGGGATTATTGCTTGTGTTAAGAAAAGTTGTAAAAGAGAAAATATAATTGTTTTATACCTTTTTCTTTACTCCTTCTATCACTGGCAAAATAACCGGAGCGATTTTCGCCAGGGGATAATAAAAATAGGATTCTGCTTTCGTGTCAGGAGATATCCATTTATACTTGCTGTCGAGTTTGTTAAAATAGAATATAATAATACTCAGGACTAATGCATATTTAAGTCCTCCCAAAACCGCTCCTGCAATTTTATTAAAGATTCCCAGTGCAGCCATGTTGACCAGACCGGTGAATAGTCTGGCTAGAAGAATTATTCCTGTTGAAATAAGGAGGAACATAATAAAAGAAGAAATATAATAAAGTGTTCGTGGATCCGGGTCGATCACCTTCAGCACGTATGGATTTGCATAAGCCGCAAATTTAAATCCTGCCCACAAGCCGAGAAAAAAAACTCCAAGTACCGCCACCTCAAAAATAAAACCCTTCAGAAAACCCCTGATGATTCCAATGAGCAACAAAACAGCAAGGATTATATCAAGCATGATAAGGTTAAG
The DNA here is from genome assembly GCA_964355885.1 of uncultured Flavobacteriales bacterium. GTDB lineage: Bacteria > Bacteroidota > Bacteroidia > AKYH767-A > 2013-40CM-41-45 > QQVM01. Next base: position 8,160 of record CAYHFJ010000012.1, on the reverse strand, counting down.
AATTTTATTTACCTGAAAGGTTTATACGAAAATGTTTTGTTCTGATTTATATAATGTGTGTATTAAAGTCCGCGTTCCTTCTTAATCGCCTCGTGAGCTTCATTAATCTTTTTGAATTTCTCCTGGGCATCCTGCTGAAATTCCGGACCGAGATGATGTACTTTGTCGGGATGGTACTTCACTGCCATTCTTCTGTACGCTTTTTTTACATCATCATCAGAAGCTGATCTGTCAATTTCCAGAATCTTATATGCGGACTCCGTATCCTTGATAAACATCGCCTTGATACTTTCAAAATCTTTTTGACCCACACCGATCAAAGAGGCAATCTGTCCAATCACAGTAAGTTCAGGAGTGCCTACTGTTCCGTCTGAATTTGCGAGTCCAAAAAGCAGATGCAGTAGTTGCAATCGTGATGCCGGATCGAGGTGTTGTCGAACTTGCTGGCATACCTGTGCCAGAGGAATATCCTGTTTGAGAATTTCCCGGAACAATTGCATTCTTTCCTGTGTATGCGATTCTCCAAATTGACGGAAGAAATAGTTTTTTACAAAGTCAAGCTCCGAACGCATCACACGTTGATCCGCTTTCATCACAGCCGCACAAAGAACCAGCAATACAGCGCTGAAATCATTGGCAAGTACAGGCCTTCCTGTTTTATAAGTTTTTTGACTCTCTTCAGTAATTGATCCTAAAGCAAAACCGAGTATACCACCGATAGGCCCACCTATGGCCCATCCTAAGCCACCGAAAATCCATTTATTCCAATTTTTCATTTTATTCTTTAGTAATTTAAATTAAAAATCTTGAATTGATCAGTAGATTGGGCAGGTAATATTTCTGGCCATCAGCAAGTCCCTTATCATGTGCATTGTCACGATATCGAAGGTTGCCATACCTTTTTCCATTACCTTGCCATCAAGCCGGTCTTTTAATTCCTTCTCAGCGATCATATCGACAATCATCGCGCTGAGTTTTTTTCTTTCGTATTTTTTATAAACGATGTAAGCCTTCAGCTTTTCAGAATTCATTCTCTTACAGGAATCATTCATCAACTTCCTGTCTGCATCCATGAAACCTACCGGATTTTTATAATACAGATCTACTAAATCCCAGGAATAATTCTTTTTTTGATAATCATCTGATACCTTATAAAGTGAACGGTAACGATAGCCTTCGGTATTGGTAATGAAAATGTGGTTGTCTTCATTAATCAAAATCTTCCAACGCTTATATCCACCAGGACCGTAATGTAAATATGTGTTATTAAATTTTCTGTTGAGTGCACGGAAACGTTGCAGATCAAATCCGTTGAGTCGGTCAAAGTAACGATTGCGAAGGGAAATAACAGCCATTCTTCCGTTTCCAAGTTCTGCAAGCCTGCTCCAGCCACGGATAGCCTTTCGTTCACCGGGAACCGTACAATAAACTGTATTGATGATCACTCCCTGAGCAACAAGTTTTTCTGTCGCCCGGTCTATATCATCAAAACCTAATTTGACATCTCCATTTCCTACAAGAAAAATTATCTTCAGAGCATTCGGATCATTCGACCAGCTTAATTTTTTTAAGCACATATTAAGAGCAGACCCGACATACTGATCTCCTTTTTCGATTCTGGAAGGAATTTTATAAAGCAAGGCACTGAGAATTTCAAAATCGGTCCCGAGATCTTTGATCACTTTCACATAACCCGTTTTACGTCCATAGCTGAAACGTGAATAGGCTACAACACTGATGCGGTAATTCAATGCAGGCTGACAGCGCGAAAGAAAATACCAGTAATCCCACAAATGATTTCTCATCTGATCGATCAATCCATTGGCACTGCTGCTCAAGTCAAGACAAAATACAATGTCAACTTCTTGTCCGGTCTTCTGTTGTGCCATCAGAGGTTTCACATCCAGCAGAAGAAGGAATAAAAATAATGAAAGAAAAAAGGAGAAAAGTCTTTTGTACACAGGTCTTGGAGCGAAATATGGCAGGGGCCGCAAAGGTAGCAATCCCCGAAAATAGTGAATACCTTTACAATATAATGGATCGGGAAGATTTACAACTATTAAAAGATAAATGGGAAAGACTGACTTCTCATCTTGCGGAGCAATTTGGAGAAGCACCTGATTTACAAACTCTTCTGTTTTTAATCGGTGTTCAGGAATTGGGGAGAGGGCCTATGAAATATTCAAAGGATGAAAAGCAGGATCTCATGCACATCGCGGTTTGTCGCCTTCTAAGCACTTTTGGTTATTATGAGTTGGTCGGACTAGATGAACAAGGATGGCCTGCGTGGGAATTGAAAAAAAAATTGCCGCCTTTGACTTTACGTGAGCAGGATTTGCTTCTCAAACAAGCAGCTATAGAATATTTTGAAATTGAAATTGGGATTCGGGTTGATGGAAATAACTGAATTCTTTTTAATCTTTAAAAAACTAAGAAGGAGAATTCAACTATTAAATTGAAATCACGACCGTTTTAGACACAGTCTCATGCTCCTTCAAACGGATAAAACTTCTGGCTGTATCAGCATTAAAAAGCACATCGATATTTAAAAAAGCTTCCAGCTGAAACTCAAATTCCGCTCTGCCTGAAGCATCGGTGGTTTTGCTAACCCTTAATTCAGAAGCCACACCGTTGGTTTTATTGACTGCCGTATCTTGCCATAAAATAACCTGGGCACCTTGTACAGGTCGATTAATTGAATCAACGACAGTGATCACCGCCTTTGACGGACCATCTTTTTTGCAGGAAAAAAAGCTTAGGGCAAGGAAAAGCCCCACTAAAATCAATCCTGTACCGCGTCCGCTTTTTTCTTTATTCATTTGATTTTGGTTAATATTGCAGCAAAGCCTAACAAAACAAAAATACTAGAAAATATGAAGCATTACACCGCCCTTCTTACGCTCTTTCTTGCTTTAAGTGTTTCACTTTTTGCACAAAAAGAAGAATCTGTCAGTACAGATACCTCTGCCAAAGGTCAAATGGTCATTATCAGTACGGAATTCGGCGATATGAAAGTATTACTCTACGATGCAACTCCAAAGCATAGGGATAATTTTGTGAAATTGGTCGAATCAGGCTTTTACGATAGTCTTCTTTTCCATCGCGTGATACGTAATTTCATGATTCAGGGGGGCGATCCTTTATCCAAAACTGCCGATTCTGTACAAGCATTAGGCATGGGGGATATAGGCTATACGATTCCCGCCGAATTAGTAGATACCCTATTTCATAAAAAAGGTGCTCTCTGCGCGGCAAGAACCCCAAATCCTGAAAAAGCCTCAAGTGGTTGCCAGTTTTACATTGTTCAGGGTCAGGTTCTCACCATGGATCAGGTTAATATGCTTGAATTGCAACAGGGAGCTAAATTGAGCGCAGCTCAAAAAGAAGCTTATTCAACCGTTGGAGGAACACCACAGCTTGATAGAAATTATACAGTGTATGGACAAGTAATTGAGGGTTTGGATGTAATTGATAAAATTGCTGCAGTTAAAACCCGCCCCGGTGATCGACCTCTTCAGGATGTAAGGATGACGATGAAAATGGTGAAGGCTGTTAAAGAGGCTAAGCCCGAAAATAAAAAGAAAAGTCGTAAAAATTGACCTCAGGTTTGTTTTTATTGTCATTTATTGTTAATGCACCATCAATTTATCGTTTTGTACAATCATTATGCAGGAAAAGATTAAACAACTTATTTCAGAGCTTGATAGCTATACGTTGTCCACCAAGGATCAGCTTGAAGCTTTTCGCCTGAAATATTTGTCGAAGAAGGGTGTACTGACTGAGCTGTTCGGGGAAATGAAAAACCTTCCTGCTGATCAACGTAAGGATTTTGGTTTGTTGGTAAATGACTTGAAGACAAAAGCTGAAGAGAAATTTCAGCTGGCTCATTCAACTCTCGAGGCACAGTCCGACAATGGTGCAGCTTCAGATCTTGACTTAACTCTTCCGGCAGAACCTTATGCTCTTGGTTCAAGGCATCCGATAGCCATAACACGCAATCGCATTCTGAGTATTTTCGGACGCATGGGATTCACCGTTGCCCAAGGTCCGGAAATCGAAGACGACTGGCATAATTTTACCGCACTGAATTTTCCGGAGAATCATCCTGCCCGTGATATGCAAGACACTTTCTTTATTGATCAGCGTGAAGGGAGCGATTCGATTGCATTGAGAACACATACTTCTTCGATACAGGTTCGTGTGATGGAGACAACAAAGCCTCCTATCCGCATTCTGGCTCCAGGGCGCGTATATCGTAATGAGGCCATTTCTGCAAGGGCGCATTGTTTTTTTCATCAGGTTGAAGGCTTGTATATCGATGAAGGTGTTTCTTTCGCCGACATGAAACAGACTTTGCTTTATTTTTCCAGAGAAATGTTCGGTGCTGAAACAAAGATCAGATTACGCCCTTCTTATTTTCCATTCACAGAACCATCCGCGGAAATGGATGTGTCTTGCAGCATTTGTAAGGGTAAGGGTTGCAATGTTTGTAAGTACACAGGCTGGCTGGAAATTCTGGGCTGCGGAATGGTTGATCCGAACGTGCTGACAAATTGCGGCATTGATGCTGATAAATATTCAGGCTTTGCCTTTGGAATGGGAATAGAACGTATTGCCATGCTTCGCCACGACGTGAAAGACCTTAGACTTTTTTCGGAGAATGATGTTCGCTTCTTGAAACAATTCAGTGGAGAGTAGAATAATTCAGGATGGAATGTGATTGGGGTCACTCTGAAGCACCGGAATACTTTTCCTCTCACTCATTCATCCTCCTTTACTCCCTTCACATTCACAATTCCACCAATCAACCTTTTGCTCGGGTACCAGGCTGCTATCAGTCCAATAAAAAAGACTGTCATAAGTACATAAAAGAAATCAGCCACCTGCATTTTTACCGGATAGGCATCAATTACAAATGAGCCGCTGCCACCTAATTGTATTAAACCAAATCGTTCTTGCAGGTAGCAAATGATGAAGCCGACAGTAAGTCCTGAAAAAGCACCCAAAGAAGTGATTAATATCCCTTCCAGTAAAAATATTTTTCGAAGCAATGAAGCATTAGCACCCAGGCTGTGCAGGATGGTAATGTCCTTCTTCTTTTCAATAACCAGCATGGTGAGGGAACTGATCACATTAAATGTAGCAATAATTAAAATGAAAGTGAGTATGAGAAAAACTGCCCACTTTTCAGATTTCATGATCTTGTAAATCAGTTCGTGTTGCTGGTACCGATTCTTTACCTGATAAGAATTTCCCGCAAGTCCGGCAATGTCAGTCTGAATCTTATCTATCTTCATCCAGGGTTTCAATCCAATTTCCAATGCCGAAACCTGTGAATCTTTTTCCAGTATCTCATATGCAAAGCGAAGCGGAACGATGATGAATTTGGTATCAAATTCCTGTTGAATGGAAAAGATACCGGAAGGACTCACAAAGCGCCGGTTAAAGGCCTCGTCTGTATTTAATAACGAACTACTGTTTTTTCTCGGAGCATAGATTTCCAATTGTGATAGTAAATCATTCGTATTCAATTGAAGATTGTAAGCGACACCACCACCAACCACGGCAAAATCGAGGTCTCCATTTTTCAGAAGAAAAGTTCCATCACTCATCATGGTATCAATGCCCGTCATTTTTTCAAACTCATCACTCACTCCTTTGATAGTAACGATAGTTTGCTTGTCGTGGTATTTAACCAATGCATTTTCTTCCAATACCTGCGTCACATACAACACTCCGTCCATACTTTGAAGTTCATGCAGAGGAAATGTTCTCAGGTGAAATGATTTTCCTTCAACCTTACTAATCTTCATGTCCGGATCAAAAGAATTATACAAGCGGAGGATCAGATTTTCAAAGCCATTGAAAACAGAAAGCACGATAATCAAAGCGGCAGTTCCAATGGTGACCCCGATCACCGAAATCATCGAAATGATGTTAATGGCTCGTTGAGATTTTTTTGAAAAGAAATACCGTCGGGCGATAAAAGGGGCTAAATTCATATTGGGATAAGGGAAACGTTGGCCAAAGTTAGTAAAAATGAGGCAAGGAACTTGTTCCAATTGATCAACCAACCATTACAGTATTGCAATTTTAACCTTCATTGATTCTTTTGAATGCATCAAATCCGTACCTTGAATATTATTTAAACATTCAATGGTGAACCGAATCTATCTGTTTTTTATTTTTTGATTGCCATTTGGAAACGCATATGCAGAGTGGGATTTATTTCCCTTGAATCAGAAAAGTTATTACCATGTTCTTCAGCAGGGTCTGGATAAAATTAATTTAGTTTCCATTGATACCATTGTTCAACGCACAGGATTTCAATCGGCTTTCCTCAACCGGAGATATATGGGTAATGGAAACGGTCATTGTTATAACCAAATTACAGATATAAATGCTGATTTACCCGGTCATGGTTGGTGGAGTACTGAGTTTGATTCACTGATTTATTCAGGAGATTCCATACGCTACTTTCTAATATTTATGAAATGCGAAAATAGGCGATAGGATTAATGAGATTTTAATTGGGACTGTGAAAGCCTTTACTGTGACGCTATTTTAATTTACCTAGAAAGTAATTATCACTTTGAATCAGGTTTGTTAACGCCCATTTTTTTAATTTTTACTATCTGGAATATAAGGTAAATAATCGTTCCCCAAACACTGATTACTATTGTATAAGCCATGAAAAGTAACCAGAATGGAGTTCTGAAGCGGGTAGTCCAAAGCTCCCTCTGATCAAAAAAATTGGTTTCCGGTTCTACCTGTATTCCCCAGGGAACTGTTTTTTCCATGAGCATGTTACCGAATAGATCATTGTCTTCCATGTTTACAACAAGTACAATATTTCCTTTGTTGTCGCCGGGAAGGTTATCCTTTGTAAAATCCAGTGAGATCGAGCCACTTTCGTCTGTTGTGTATGACTCATCATCGCCGGCAGGGAGAACTGCACTGAGCCTCCTTATGCCAACTTTCAATTCTACATCACTGGCAGGAATCCATTCATTGTTTTCAAGCTTCAATACTTTCACGGCAATGCTTCTGGTTCCTTCCGAAGAGCTGGTGTCGGTCTCTAACTTTGCTTTTCCAATGATTAGTTCAGAGGCTGCTTCTTCCTCTCCCGCTTTTACTGCCAGAAAAGTATGTTGATTGCTTGCATCCCAAATGCTCTTTAGCGAAGGGGGTAAAAAACTTATTGCCTTACCTTTTTCATCCGTCGTGACTTTGGCGATTAAATTTTCAGGATTAATGCTGTCAAGATAGAGTTGAAAGGTTTTACTCTTCAGGGGTTCAAATTTTTTCCCGGTCTTTAACAGATTTTCCAGCAATAAATACTGAATGCTGTTATTCTCACTGAAGTATTTAAACCGTAATATTTCTTTTGAAACTACAGGCTCTTTTTCCGCAGTGGTGCTATACGGTTGTGCGCTAATTAGCGCAACCAAAAACAGAAGCAGGTAATTATTTCCCTTCGTTCTTTTCATGTTGTTCTGTGATTGTTTCCTGAATAGGAATGATCGGGTATATTCTTGCAAAGAAAGTAATGATAAGTAAAGCTCCAGCGAGGGAACCAATCGCTATTGCCCATTCTTCCCAACTGGGAGAATAGTGGTGATAGCTTGCGGGCACATCCTGAATAGGTAAAAACGGATGAAGTAAGGTTGGTGTTACAATTAAATAGCGCTTGAACCAGGCTCCGACAACAATCATCACCCCTGCAATGAACATAGGCAATGGCCTTCTTCCTTTCCTGAACAAAAGAACGATGATAGGAATGATCATACCTACCATAATTGCAAACCAAAACATAACAGAATAATCTCCGGTAAATAATTCAATTAAATGTGCTTCTTCCGGCTTCTTCATTTTGAATGCCGGAATGAGGTATTCGTTTACATTGAAATAGAGATAGAGCAGCGAAAGCATCACAACGATCCTTCCCATGTGTTCAAAATGAATTTCAGTAATGTATTTTTCAAGCTGATACACTTTGCGAAAGACATACATGGCAACAACTACACCACCTGCTCCCACCAGAAAGGCACCTGAAATAAAGTAAGCACCAAAACTAGTACTATCCCATCCGGGTCTGTAGGTGGTAGCGAATAACCAGGAAGTAACCGTGTGAATGCTAAAGGCAACTGGTATAATTGT
>CAYHFJ010000011.1:0-39578 GCA_964355885.1 uncultured Flavobacteriales bacterium | reverse complement strand
GTTCCGATTTAAGAAAAGGAACAGGAAGGTGTTTTGTACAATACGGCTGCAGTAATAGATGCAGATGGAACCTATCTGGGAAAATACCGAAAGAATCATATTCCGCATACTTCCGGTTTCTGGGAAAAGTTTTTCTTCAAACCCGGCAATCTCGGCTATCCTGTCTTTAAAACAAAGTATGCGACAATTGGTGTCTACATTTGTTACGATCGCCATTTCCCTGAAGGTGCAAGAATCTTTGGATTGAACGGTGCGGAGATTGTCTATAATCCTTCCGCCACTGTTGCCGGTCTCTCACAATATCTCTGGAAGCTGGAACAGCCGGCTCATGCTGCTGCTAATGGATATTTCATGGGATGCATCAATCGAGTAGGTGAGGAGAAGCCATGGAATCTTGGTAAGTTTTATGGGTCATCATATTTTGTTGACCCACGCGGACAAATATTTTCACAGGCTTCCGAGGATAAAGATGAATTATTAATCGCCGAGTTTGATCTCGATATGATTGCAGAAGTTCGTTCAACCTGGCAGTTTTTCCGCGACCGCCGACCGGAAACTTATGAGAAGATTACTGAGCTCTAACAGACAATTTCAAGAATATCAATTTCCTGTTGTGAATATCTTCCGATTATTCGAAGCTATTTCATCAGGAATACTAACTTAATATTTAAGCTATTTCAATGTCAGAATATAAAGCCCCAAAATCAGAACAGGAATTCGATGAAAATTTTAGTCAGCTTAAGCCGCTGATGTCAAATTCGGAAGCCTATTATGAGAGCTCCCGTTGCCTGTTTTGTTATGATGCTCCTTGCGTGAATGCCTGTCCGACTGGAATTGATATTCCATTATTCATTCGCCAGATTAACACTAACAATCCATTGGGTGCAGCCAAAACAATTTATGATTCAAATACATTTGGTTATGCCTGTGGGAAAGTTTGTCCTACTGAAGTTTTGTGTGAAGGAGCCTGCGTGTATATACATCAGGATGTAAAACCCCTTGAGATTGGCAGGCTGCAAAGTTATGCCACGGGGAAAGCGATCACATCAAACCACAAAATTTATACTCCGGGTAAATCAAACGGAAAAAAAGTCGCGATTATTGGTGCAGGTCCTGCAGGAATATCCTGTGCCTGTGATCTGAGAATGTATGGTTGTGAAGTGGATATTTTTGAAGCAAAAGAAAATCCTTCAGGACTGACGGTTTATGGTATAGCACCATATAAAATCACCAACAAGGAAGCATTGGATGAGATGGCTTATCTTGAAAAACAATTCGGATATAAAGTTCATTACAAGAAGCCAATACTTACTAAATCAGATCTGGAAAATCTGGAGAAGAACTATGACGCTGTTTTTATTGGAATAGGGTTAGGTGCAACATCCTCATTAAATATAAAAGGAGAAGATTTTGAAAACTGTTTTGGCGCAACAGAGTTCGTGGAAAAATTGCGTATGAAACATCATCATGTAACTGTTCCATCTAAAGTCATTGTTCTCGGTGGTGGAAATACAGCCATGGACGCTGCTTCCGAAAGTTCCCGTATGGGCGCCGAGAAAGTAATTCTTGCTTACCGTCGAACTAAAGAGGAGATGGGTGCTTATGAATTTGAATACGATCTCGCTAAAGGAGTTGGCGTTAAAGGGATGTTTAATGTTTCTCCCCTCGAAATTCTTGGCAGTGGGAAGGTAGAAGGAGTCAAGTTCGTCCGGACCAAAGAAATGAATGGCAAGCTGGAGAACATTGCCGGAACTGAATTTACAGAACCCTGTGATTGGGTAATCAAAGCTACCGGACAATCCAAGCAAGTGGATTTATTAAAGTTAATAGCAGGAATGGAACTTGATAACAAGGGACGAATTGTCGTTGATCGAAAAACTTTCGCCACAAAGAATCCTAAATATTTTGCTGCCGGTGATGCTGTTAGTGGAGGACAAGAAGTTGTTAACGCGGTGGCAGATGGGCGTCGTGCCGCTAAAGGAATTATGGATACTATTATGAAATAAATTTGGAGAGAAAGAGCACTATAGCTCCCCGGTTCAATCAAAAGAAAAATATAAGATGGCAGATTTAAAAACAAACCTTGCAGGAATAAAATCCCCTAATCCTTTCTGGCTCGCTTCGGCACCACCGACAAATAGTGGATACCAAATCATGAAAGCCTTCGATGCCGGATGGGGAGGAGCTGTGTGGAAAACATTGGGTGTTCCTGTTGTCAATGTATCCAGCCGCTATGGTGCTCTGAATCATCGTGACAACCGCATGGTTGGTTTTAATAATATTGAATTGATTACCGACCGCCCACTCGCGGATAATTTGCGCGAGATCGAACAAGTAAAGAAACGTTTTCCGGATCATGCGGTTATTGCGTCGCTGATGGTAGAGACCCGGGAAGAGTGGCATCAGATTGTGAAGGATGTGCAGAATGCCGGTGCTGATGGAATTGAACTGAATTTTGGTTGTCCGCATGGTATGTGTGAACGGGGTATGGGATCTGCTGTTGGACAAGAACCTAAGGTTTTAAAAACAATTGTTTCCTGGGTAAAGGAGGTCTCAAAAGTTCCTGTCATTGTAAAACTCACTCCAAATATTTCTGATATCACCCGCCCTGCTCTTGCAGCTTGTGAAGGTGGAGGAGATGCTATATCATTGATCAATACTATTCAGAGTATTGTCGGTGTTGACATTGATAAGTTCGTTCCTTATCCAATTGTTGATGGTAAAAGTACAAATGGAGGTTATTGCGGTCCGGCTGTGAAACCAATTGCATTAAACATGTTAAAGAATTGTGCTCAACATCCCGGGGTAACTATTCCGATTTCCGGAATCGGCGGGGTAGAGAACTGGAGAGATGCTGTTGAATTTATTTTACTGGGTGCAACTTCTGTTCAGGTATGTACAGCAGTGATGCACTATGGTTTTGGAATCATTCGCGAACTGGTTTCCGGACTGGAACAGTATATGGATGATAAGGGTTTTAAAACACTGGATGATTTCAGAGGGAAAGCTTTGCCGAATATTCTGCATTGGGAAGACCTTAACCTCAAGTATAAAGTGGTTGCTAATATCAATAAAGATAAGTGTATCGGTTGTCAGTTGTGTTATACTGCGTGCGAAGATGGGGCACATCAGGCAATTGGATTATCTGAAGACATGACAGACCGAAAACCATTTATCATCGATGAGAATTGTGTAGGATGTAATCTATGCTCGCTTGTTTGTCCTGTTGAAGACTGTATTTCAATGGATCGTCGTGATGATGGGAAGGAACATCTCACCTGGAAAGACAGAACATTGGCCGGAAATATTCCAGTTACTTTTGATGATCCCTTGGCTGGTGGGTTACACCATTGGGTTCCTCAGCCGGATGAAGCCTTGACCAAGGTCAAGCCCAAACATTATAGTTTGTAATATCATATTTTTGCATTTGATATTTATAGGTGTCCATTAGTCAATCATCCAAAATGATTGCGATTTGATTATGACCATGCAAGCTAGAATAAAGTTAATTTCAAAGGATATCAGATTTTGGATTCTGCTATTCTTTATGCTCAGATTGATTGGCATAATAAACCCCCCATTAGAGATAAGCCATAACTGGCGGCAATCATTGACGAACATGGTTGCAAGAAATTTTGTAGAAACAGGCCCCAATCTCCTCTATCCTCAAATTGATATGGCAGGCAACCTGTCCGGTATTATAGGTTCAGAGTTTCCCCTTTTTAATTTTCTTATCTATTTGATGTCAGAATTATTCGGGTATGCTCACTGGTATGGCAGATTAATAAATTTGATTGTTTCCAGTTTTGGTATTTATTTCTTTTTTCTTCTCCTGGAAAAGATTTGCAACAAAAAAATTGCTTTTAATGCTTCCATTGTTCTACTGTCTTCTATCTGGTTTGCCTTCTCCCGGAAAATTATGCCTGATACGTTTAGTGTATCTCTGGTTATTATAGGCTTATACTATTGTTATATGTTCATTTGCAGTGGTTCTTTAAAACAATTATTTCTGTATTTCCTTTTCGCTACCCTTGGTATGCTTTGTAAAATTCCGGCACTTTGTCTGATTTCCGGTGTTTCTGTTTTTGTTTTCATGAAGGAAATTCCGATTAGTCGAAAGTTGCAGACATTTGCTGTTACATCATTAAGTATACTATTTGTAAGTGCATGGTATTTTTATTGGGTACCTTATTTATTGAATACTTATAAGTACCAATTATACTTTCCTAAAGGTCTACTTGAAGGATTGGCAGAAATACTTCCGTTGTTACCTCAGTTTTTTGAAAAATTCTATTTCAGTGCGTTGAACTCTTATCTGGCTTTTACATTGTTTCTGGTAGGGACTTATTATTTGTTTAGAAGCCATGCATTTTATTTAAAATCCGGAATACTGGTTATCTCCGGAGTTTTTTTGATTTTTATTTTGAAAACAGGGGCTGTTTTTCCTTTACATAACTATTATATTATTCCATTTGTTCCGGTAATGGCATTAGTTGTTGGGTATGGAATTTATAAAATTCCTTTTCGCTATCAATATTTGATGTTATTCCTGGTCTGCCTCGAAGGTATTGCAAACCAGCAACATGATTTTTTTATTAAGAACACTGAGAAATATAAACTTTCACTGGAAGATCTTTCCGATAAGTATATTGAAAAAAATGAATTGGTTGTCATTAACGGAGGGCCTTCTCCCCAACAAATCTATTTTCTAAACAGGAAGGGGTGGACAGTAAATAATTCTCTACTCCGAAAAGAAAGTCTTGATAGCCTAAAAATACTTGGGGCCTCGTATCTGGTTGTGAATAGAAGGACTTACCCTGATGATATCAGTTCTTGTCAATTGTTGATTTCAACAGAAGACTATAGACTATATAGAATCGAATAATTGCCGCCTGAATTTCAGGTAAATATATTATCTAAATCCAAATGAAGTAAATAGATACCGGACTTAAACAACAAACTGATTAATCATCTGCTCCAGTTGTGCAGCCTGTACTACACCTGATTGTCTCCATTTAACCTCACCTTTCTTAAAAATAATAAGCGTAGGAACTCCTTGCACATTGTAAAATTGTGCAGCTTCCGGATTCTTGTCCACATCAACTTTCAGTATGGTAGCCTTGTCACCAACCCGCTTTGCAAGATCCTCAAGAATTGGTGCCATCATTTTACAAGGTCCACACCATTCAGCACTGAAGTCAACAAGTACCGGTTTGTCGGCATTAATTATTTCTCGAAATTTTGGCATCTCTGTTTATTATAGCACTATTTCTTCCTTAATGAGATTAATACCCTCTAGCTATCCATGAATAGGCTAAATGGCATTTTTAAAATTTATTTTAATACTTCGAACCCTTCTTCCTGCCAACCAATAATTCCACCATCAAGATTTATTACTTTTTTGAATCCCATTTCTTCCATTACCTGAGCTGATGAAGCGCTTCGTTTTCCTGAGCGACAATATACTTCATATGTTTTTGTTTTATCCAACTTTTCAAGTTCACTTTTGAAATTCTCTCCATGGAAATCAATATTTATCGAGCCGGCTATATGACCTTCAGCGTATTCCTGTGGTGTGCGAACATCCAGCAGTATACCTTCTTTTGCATCGACAAGTTTTTTAAATTCCTGTGTTTTTACAGAACTGACCACAGGTTCCTGACTATCTTTTGGTTGCTGACAGGCAGCACTGCCAAATAATAAACTGAGGGCTAATACCGGGAGGAGGAATGTTATTTTTTTCATAATTTTTTTTTGAAGATTTATAAATATTTTTTTTATGGAGTATTTTACATATTACAATTACACTTTTCAATGACAGATATAATTTTTAGTAGATCTTTTTCCTTTAGTGAATAGAAAACAGAGGTGCCTTCCCTTTCAGTCTTCAGCAGTCCTTTGATCCGCATATTACTCAAGTGATGCGATACAAGGGATTGTTCACATTCCAGATTCTTGCAAAGATCATTCACTCCCATTTTACCTTTGTAATTCAATAATTGTATTATAGCAAGCCGTGTAGGATGCGCAATTGTTTTTAATATATAGGCAGCTTTTTCCAGCTTTTGTTTTTGAAGTTTCATAGTATCCCAAGGTGCAAATATATGAAAATATGTTCATATACTAGTAGACTTCTTTACTCCACAAGTCTAAGTAGCTAAAAAACAGCAATTTAAAATGTATTCGTGTGCGAACTCCAGCCGCTTTTAATGGGCAGCAGTTAAATTAACCCATTTTATGCATTAGATTTTTTTCTATTGCAAAGTTTGGGATTAATTAATCATTCCAAAAGCAGGGCAATCAGGATCTTTACTTCGAAAGGTGAGGTTACACAGATTGAATTTTATTCCAAAGAAAAAGTCGAACGCGTATACATCGCTTAGGTTAACCCATTCCAGAAGACGATCCGTACCGATTATAAAAAAGGCATATCTGAATCCAATTCCCATAGCCGGTCTTTGATATTCAAAGAGAGATACATTTCCATTTACTTCCCAACGTCTTTTTTCATACCTGACAGACAGATTCAATTGATTTCCTCTTGCAATCTGGTTTGGAGCAAAATGTATTCTGTTCACCCAGCTTGCATTCGCAAAAATACGTGGTGTAAAGGAGTAGTCAAATTGTAAACTGATTGCAGCTGGTGTAATCATTGAAAAGTTTTTTGACTCACTCAGGTACGTTCCATAAATTTGTGAGCTCAACAATGTATCAAGACCGGATGCAGAAGAAATTTCAGTGGAATCAATTCCATTCCAGACGCGGTCGGTACCTGCATTGATTTCCAATTTACCGGCATCCTTAAAGAAATGAATCAAGCCAAGGTCCATCAGACTAAGTCCGATTCTATATTTGTATTTTTTTACATTGTCTGCAATTTTTCTGCATTCATATCCTGAAGATTGTCTTTTATGAACATAAGTCAGACCGAGTGTTGTCCCTAATCCAAGTCCACGTAAGCCGAAAATCGCAGCCGTTCCTGAATTGCCTGTACTATGTGCAAGTGTTGCATCCATAGAATGTATTACCATCCTGGAAGTGTCAGCTACGGTATAGTCAAAAGTCCTGACGTCAAGGTAGGTTCCATGCATTCCCAGTAAAATATTTACCGTGGCCGCTGCCTTGAGATAGTGTTTTTCGGACTCTCTTAATACTTTTCCATAAGTGCCTCCTAATTCCACCCAGCCTAACCAGGCGGCACTGAAGCGTTCACTTGAATTGCGTATTCCGAATCCTTCAGGATATGCATATTTTTCATAAACAAATTTACTGAAATGAGAGGGCGCATAGAGAACACTAATTTCATTCCGGTATGCACTGTGAATTCCCCATGCTTTGCTTTCAAGGTTTCGTATGTAAGAAGGACCAATGACAAGTAAATGTCCAAATGCTTTTGAGTTCCTGCCATTGTAATTATCCTGAAAAACCCTCCCGGATCCAATATTACCACCTATTGCCTGAAAAATAATCCCTTCTTTCCTTGGTACATACACATAGTTATTCTGCGCAAATAAGTCTAATGCAATGATATTTATATCATACCTGTACGGGGCACCTACAATACTCGACGGGTTTAGAAATAAACCCATATTCCCGGCATAATTACTATTGCTTATACCCCACATCTCCTGTGCCTTGGCATCGCCAAAAGCAAACGATATAAATACAATAAGAATCAGTATTTTTTTCACTATGTCAAGATCGGAAAATTAATATGCTGAAACTAACGAAGTCTCGAATACATATGAACGTTGGTTCATGCATATTATTGCAGATACATCATACCTTCTAAAAATTCTGATTCCTTTACCACTCTCCTGCATAATTCAGATTTTGACCGCTGATCGACTTTAGATATTCATGCTTTAGATTCAGGATCTGTCGCAAGTGCAGGTAATCATGTTCAAGCCAATTTGAAAGGAATAGATTCCCAGTCATAGGTCCGAATTTTGGATGCATGTACGCATTATCCCATTTAGGTGATGATAAAGAACGCAACCAAGTGATGGATGCTTCTCTTTCGTCCAGAAAGGAATCCAGCTTATCAGTAAAATCCTGTTTCGAATATTCCCTGGAAATCACCCATCCTGACGGATCAATTGAAGGCAACTCCTTCTCAGGATTTTCCAGTACATGACGAAGTCTGGCTCTGAAATCATCTTTTTCCTCGTCGTAGAGGTGACAAATAATTTCCAGCAGGTTCCATTTTTCAGGTTTGAATCTCCATGTCTGAAAACTTGCATCATGTCCTGATAAGAGGGAATTAAATACTGAAATATTATTTTCCAAAAAATGAATAATTTGTTTGTGATCCATTTTATAAAATGTTTTATAATTATTTTTCTCTGCAATCAATGAGTATACCATAGGGATTTTGTTGCCTAGGTGTCTAATCCGGAATTTTCCTTTTTCAAATTTAATGGGTAAAAAAAAACAGCCTCCCTTTAGAATAGGCTGTTTGATTTGATAAAAATAATTCTCTGTAATTTATTTCATTATAAACATACTCAGTCGTTTACCGGCTGCAGCGTATGCTTCCTCAATTCTTGCACCGGTATCATAATCATTACCTCCCATAGTACGGCCTGGTGCTTTGAGCATCGTGATTTTTGCAACTACTTTACTGCGATCTGCTGTTTCGACGATTGTAAAATCAGCATTTATGTGTGCATTTTTTCGTGAAACGTAAATGTTATAACCTGGCTCAGTATATTTAGTATTCATTATTAATGTGTATTTCGCATCCGGAAATTCTCCTACAATCTGAGATTTTGAATATTTTGTATACAACTGGATGAAGTTTGGTTGATAGCGATTGGCGCGATCAGCCCTCCAGGAAGCGACCCAGATTTCTCCTCGTCCAGGTTCTTTTTCGTTATAGTCTTTGATCTTTTGTGAAACGTATTCTTCTTCCTTAGCGAATTTACCAACTCCCATATTGTCATAGGTAAATTCAATGTTCATTTTTTTCTCTTTCTTTACGGCAGAAAGATCCCCGTCTATGAGGTTAAAACTTTGTGCATAGGATGCGCCTATAAATGAGCAGACGAATAACAGTAGCATTAGTGACTTTTTCATATTTGTGTGTGATTTGGTTTCGACAAATTTAAAAAGAATATGAGTCTGTAAGTATATATTTTGTGAAATATGTATAATGTATATAGTTTTAAATCAATTTGTTATGATAGATATTGTCAGTTCCTGATCAGTAATCGATCCTTAAAGTGATGCCCTTTCCTTCGGATTGTATAGTATTTGTGAATATGAGCAAGCACATCATTATTATCTTTTAGAGTAACTCTTTCTTCAAGTGTAAATTTAATCATGTGGTGAATTCCCATATTGAATTCCTTTGGATTCTTTAAGTTGATAAATTCGCTTGAAATCTTCAGAAATTAAGTACGACGGAATTGTATCTGATTTAGCGATTAAATGTTCAGTTTCTGAAAACGGTTTC
Organism: uncultured Flavobacteriales bacterium; assembly: GCA_964355885.1. Classification (GTDB taxonomy): domain Bacteria; phylum Bacteroidota; class Bacteroidia; order AKYH767-A; family 2013-40CM-41-45; genus QQVM01. Next base: position 30,121 of record CAYHFJ010000011.1, on the reverse strand, counting down.
ACATTCTGCATATGATTTTTGTTTTTTTTAAATAGTTTTTTTGTCTGATTAAAATCAAGCTTATAAAGACACAATATTTCCTGTGTTAAATTCGAATCAGGGTGCCAAATATAATAGGTACTACATACCAGACCAATTCTCTTTTGCCGGCATTTCGAAGAAAATTGCATAAATTTCGGTGATTAGCTTGTATTATTTGTTAAAAATGTCGGTAAAAAGGAATATCTTTTTTATATTCGAATGTGCATAAAATAATTAAGTTTCGTTTTCTTAATGAATGTATTCTCTAATAGATTTTGATATGTTTTGGATACGAATTTTAAAATGTAAATTTCTGATACCGGTTTTAGTTAGTCTTAATTTTTTGGACTGTAATATAGCCCTTGGAAGTCATGCCATGGGTGCAGATCTCACGTATGAATGTTTGGGGAATAATCAATATAGGTTGACTTATTCATTTTACCGGGATTGTAGTGGCATACCTGCTCCGTTGACTGTTTCTATTGAGGTATCTTCATCTTGTTATCCGAATTCATTTACAGTAAATCTTTTACCGATACCCTCAAGCCCGAATGAAATTTCTCCAACCTGTCCGACCGCCCCGAATAGGTGTCATGGAGGAACTCTCACAGGTATTCAGGAATGGATTTATACCGGTATTGTAACTTTACCCGGAGCATGCTCTGATTGGACTTTCAGTTATGCTGAAACAGCCAGAAATATTGCCATCACCACTATTGATAATCCCAATTCGAGTGATCTATATGTCTATTCCTTACTCAACAATACTGATTGCTCAACAAATGGATTAGCATCAGTCAATGTATCAGGTGGCGTTCCTCCTTACCGTTATCTTTGGTCAAACAATTCAACCTCTGCTGTAATAAACGGGCTTAGCGCGGGATTGTACAGCGTTATGGTTACTGACGCTAATAATTGTACCGCCATTGAAAATATTGCCATTAATAATCCGGGAGGACCGACAATTACTCTCCTGAATTCTGATACTCTTGTGTGTCATGGTCAAGATTCCGGTTTCATTGATATTCAGATTAGCGGAGGGTTGCCACCTTATACATTCAATTGGTCTAATGGGATATTGACAGAGGATCTCTCTCATCTACCTGCCGGCACTTATATTGTAGCGGTTAAAGATTCAAACCAGTGTGTAAACACAGCATCGTTTGTAATTCATGAGACAAGTGATATTAATCCGGTTGCCATTAGTAGTAATCCTGTATGTGTAGGTTCGATACTAAATCTCACAGGTTATAGCTCCATGGGAGACTCCTATCATTGGACAGCACCGAACGGGTTTAGTTCTAATTCACAGGATACCTCTTTCATTGCAGCTATTTCGGATTCGGGGATGTACACTTTAATTATTTCTGATACTCTCGGCTGTTTAGATACCGCTTTCGTTTATGTCTTAGTTGATACCTGTTCCTGTGATGCACCGGTATTGGCAGAATCACATAAGAATATTAATTGTTATGGAGGTAACAATGGGAGTATTGATATCGCAGCTACAGGTGGAGTAACACCATATAATTACGCATGGTCTGGTGGACAGACAAGCAGAAACCTTTCAGGCTTGAGTGCCGGGACTTATACCGTTTCTGTGACGGATGCTGTCGGTTGTTCATCACAGCTCACAATAACTGTCACTGAGCCGGCAATGCTTGTCATTTCAACGCTTAATAATATAGACAATATTTGTTCGAATGGCCAATCAGGTTCGGTTACAATTTCAGTAACCGGAGGAACGCCTCCTTACGATTACCAATGGAATAATGGCTTTTCAACTGCATCTATTACTCAACTTAAATCGGGATCTTACAGTGTATTACTTAGTGATCTGAATGGGTGTACAACTCAAAGTAGTTTTACTATTGCTTCGCCACCTGGATTAACTTTGACATTTACAACAAACAACGATAATTGTGGATCTGGAGTTGGTGCTGCCAATGCAATAGTCAGCGGAGGGGTTTCCCCATATAATTATCTATGGTCAAATGGTGTGACCACTTCAGGTGTTTCAGGACTTATTGGTGGACATTATTCTTTGATTGTGACCGATGCCAATGGCTGCACAATTTCTGAGTATGCGGATATTTCAAGTGCGGGTGGTCCTGTTGTATCTCTGGTGCAGGCGATTGATGCAGGTTGCTTTGGTGAAGCGGGCGGAATCTTAGATATTCAGGTAAACGGTGGTACTGCTCCATACAATTATCAATGGTCTGATGGTTCAACATCCCAGGATATTTCTAACCTGATTGCCGGAGTGTATCATGTGACTGTGACAGGATCTGATGCTTGTGCCACCAGTACTTCCTTCACAATTTTTCAATCAGCTCAAGTTTTAGCTGTAGCAGTAACAGATGATACAGTCTGTTCTGGTATGGCTTTAAATTTGTATGGATCTGGAGGAGCTTCTTATCTGTGGACAGGCCCGAACGGTTTTTCCTCCTTACTTCAAAATCCTACTTTCATTACTACACAAGCGGATTCAGGAATTTATTCGTTGATAGTTTCTGATCCTGCCGGATGTACTGATACTACTTCTGTTTTTGTAACTGTTGTTGCCTGTCCATGCCTGATGCCTTTGGTAGCTGAATCGCACCGAAATAATTTATGCCAGGGTGATAGTAGTGGAATAATTGATTTGGCAATCACGGGTGGTATAGCTCCTTATTCATTTACATGGACAACCGGTCAGACTACAAAAAGTCTCAATGGACTAAAAGCCTGGACTTACACTGTGTCCGTAACAGATGCACTTTCATGCGTCACACAATTATCCATTGTTCTTACTGATCCCACAAGAGTTACAAATTTAACTCCGGTTATTGTAAATAATATTTGTGCTTCGGATCGGAATGGTTCGATTAATATGAATGTTAGCGGAGGGACTAGTCCCTACTACTATCAGTGGAATAATGGAGCAACTACACCTGTTATTTCTCAATTGGACACCGGAGTATACACCGTTCTTATTTCTGACTCCAACGGATGTAAGAGTTCCTGGTCATATGCAATTAGTTCCCCTCCCGCTTTATCTTTAAATCTTAATTCAATTCAGGTCAGTTGCTGCGTTCCTAAACCATGTAATAATTCTCCTGTATTTTCGAATAAACCTGTACCCTTCGCGTGTGTTGGTCAGCGTTTTTGTTTTAATCATGGAGCTTATGATCCTGATGGAGACTCCCTGTCTTATCAATTAATTACACCATTGACAGCCGCCGGTGTTCCAGTTATATATGATCCTGGTTATTCAAGTACACAACCCGTTCTTTCGAGTCCCCCTGTTACATTTAATTCTATGACTGGAGATATATGTATGATGCCACTACAAGCAGAAGTAAGCGTATTTGCCGTTTTGGTTAGTGAATACAGAGACGGCATCTTAATAGGACAAGTTGAGCGAGATATACAAATTACTGTACTTAACTGTAATAATTATATTCCTGATGTAACCGGAATAAATGCAACCCCAAGCTATAATGCAAATATTTGTGTTGAAACTCCATTTTGTTTCAGAGTAAATTCGATTGATCCTGATTTTCCGGGTGACAGTACTTTTCTATCATGGGATTCAGGAATACCGGGCGCTACATTTATTACAGATGGAGCTCAACGAGAATCAGCAGTATTTTGCTGGACACCTCAAATGTCTGATGTTAGCACAACTCCGCATTGTTTTACTGTTACGGTAAAAGATAACCATTGTCCTTATATCGGAACTCAGGTTCATTCTTATTGTCTTACAGTCAGGGAGGTATGCGCCGATGCCGGTCTTGATTTGTCAATTTCATGTGGTAGCGCGGTACAGTTGACTGGCAATGCTGCTTGTGGTCTTGGTAATTACACTTATTCATGGCAAATAGACTCCGGCACATTTATTAATAGTCAGTCCATTTTTGATTCCTGTGGAACATACATACTTACCGTAAAGGACAGCTCGTTAATTCCGGGAATTCCAATGACATATCAGAGTTGTTATAGCTCAGACACAGTACAGGTGATTTGCACGGATGCTCCACTTCCTTCATTTTCTGTTCTCAGCGGTTGTAGTAATTCCCCCGTTCAGTTCACTGATCAGTCAACAGGAGCAATGATTTCTTCATGGTATTGGGATTTTGGAGATGGGAATACTTCCACCCTTCAAAATCCGGTACATCAATACGCATCCGGAGGGTCTTATCTGGTTTCTCTACGGACTTGTGCAGGTAGTTGCTGTAATACTTTAAATCAAATTATTCATGTTGACAGTATTCCCCAGGTTAACTTCCTTGCCCGTAATGGTTGTGATGGCTCGATAATAACATTTTCCGGTCAGACTTTAACAGGAAATGTCAATGCATGGCAATGGAACTTTGGGGACCCCCTTAGTGGAAACAACAACTCAATACTACAGAATACTTCTCATCTTTTTAGCGAACCGGGATCTTTCAGCGTTAGTTTGCTGGCATCAAGTCTTGCAGGATGCAGAGATACAATTCAACAAAATATTGTCATATATCCTGATCCCTACATTGATATCCAGGATACCTCAATTTGCGAAGGCTCCGTGCTAGCTATCATAGCCCCGCCAGATTTTATCAGCTACCATTGGAATACAGGAGATACAACCGCCATTATAAATGTTAATCCAATAGTTGATATCACATATACACTACTTATTACCGACATAAATCAGTGCTCAGGCATTGATACTATCAATGTTTCCGTGTACCCGTTGATTATTCCGAATGCCGGAAATGACCGAACGATTTGTGAGGGTGGTGGCACAACCCTTAATGGTAGTGGAGGAGGCTTTGGCTCAATTTATTTATGGGCCCCAGGTGGTATCGGACAAAGCATTCAAGTGAATCCATTGTCTACCACTGTTTATAGTTTAACAGTAACATCGCCGGGCACCTGCAGCGCAACTGATCAAGTCACAGTTTTTGTGAATCCGGCACCTTCTTTGGTTCTAGGGAATGAGATGAGTATTTGTAAAGGAGATTCTGTTCTTCTGACAGCTACATCTACTGCAACACATTTTCTTTGGAATCCGGGAGGATATACTTCTTCTCCCGTCGTTGTGTACACGCCATCTACTACGACTTATACCTTGCTGGTCACTGATGATAATGGCTGTTCAAATACCGATTCTGTAAAGGTGATTGTAAATATACCACCAATCGCATCATTCAACACAACTGGTTTGTATTGTGAAGATGGCCTGATCCAATTTACAGATCTTTCAACAAGCATACAGGACTCCATCCGGTTTAGGAATTGGGATTTTGGAAATGGCTTAAGCGGAAATGTTCAACATCCGGCTGTAGTATATCAACAGTTCGGAAATTTTGTAATTGAATTGATTGTTACTACAACTGCAGGGTGTTCGGATACTCTTAAAAAACCGATTGACATATGGGCCAATCCGACTGCCGATTTTATGAATACTGAAGTTTGCGCCGGTGCTCCTGTTCTTTTTAACAACGTATCCGTTATAGGGGATAATTCCGCTCTTGCATTACTGTGGAAATTCGATGCGGTGAGTACGTCGATTGCTCAGTCGCCCGCTTTCACGTATAATATTCATGGTAATTATCCTGTTTCACTCATAGCTCAATCTACGCATGGATGTATTGATTCTATTGTTAAATATGTAGACATTCATTCTTTTCCGGTTGCCGCTTTTTCCGCCAATGACAATTGCGAAAATCATTCTGCTCCTTTTGTGGATCAATCTACTGTTTTGACTGACAACATAACTTTCTGGAACTGGAACTTTGGTGATGGAAGTATTTCTTCAGATAGAAACCCGGAACATACATTTCTGAACCCCGGTACTTACCTTGTCAGTTTACTTGTAAGGAGTGACTTCGGCTGTTCTGATTCCACCTATGGTTTCATTAATATTCAACCCGGTCCTGTTCCCGGTTTCTTCGTCCCTGATAATTGTTTTGGCTTTCCAACACAAATCAAAAATACTTCAGACACATCTTCTATTGCTATAGTTTCCTACACATGGGAATTGGGAGATGGTACAAGCATTTCGGGTTCATCTCCAACTCATGTATATGGAAGTTCTGGTACCTACGATATTACTTTAACTGCGACAGCAAGTAATGGATGTACTAAGACAATCGTGCAACCAAATGCCGTCACAATATTTGAAAACCACCCTGCCAATTTTATGGCTGATCTAAGTGCGACTTCTGATATTTCCCCAATTGTCACATTTATAAATTTGACTCATGCCGTATTATATTCTTATTGGAATTTAGGAGATGGCACAACTTCGACTGAATTTTCACCGCTTCACTTATATCCTGGACATGGAAGCTACCCAATCCAATTAATTACCATTGATAAAAATGGATGTGTCGATACTGCAATAAGCAAACTTGAAATAAATCCTTCATCCGCAGTATATGTTCCTAATAGCTTTACACCAAATACGGATAATAAAAATGACTTGTTCAAAGTATACACATACAATATTCTACAACTCGAAGTTCAAATTTATGATCGTTGGGGATTACTCATATATGAATGGGATAATTCAGAAGGAGGTTGGAATGGAAAGATGAATGGCAATCCTGTGCAGGATGATGTTTATGTCTATCGGATTTCCACTACTGACGTGAATAATAAAAATACTATACAGTACGGTAAAGTTTCCATTGTACATTGATGATCGCTTTTGGAAGCTTATTTAAAAACCGCATAACCAATTACTAGCCAAAGTATCCCTTTTAAAAGAAAAAATAAAAATCCTGCAAAACCGATTTTTCGGAGCCACAGTTTGTTTTTTAAAATAAAACACTTTATGCTCTGCATCTTTCTGTCAAATATATCTGGCAATGAAGATATAGGAGAGTAACCGTCAGGCTACTCTCCTAATAAATTTAAACTGGAACTTCCTGATGTTTTAATTCACTCAATACACTTTCAATATCAACGCCTAAACCCTTTGCAATAGCTGCTCCTAATTTTGCATCGGCACGAAAGAAGTGACAAAGCTGACGATTAACGATGAGATCCTTTTTGGGTCCTGTGATACCACTCATTGCTCCAACAATATTTGATACCAGATTATGACGATCATACTCATTCATGGCTTTGTTGTATAACCAGCCCGGTTGAGTAAAATGATCATTCTCCCCTTCACCATTGCGATCGTACCAGTCAGCAATATTGCTGTCTAACTGCATAGATGTTTCCTTATAGGATTCATCCGCGTAGATATCATCAAAACTGTTTGGGAAATAATTTGGAGAATCTTCCCCATTTCCATCGATACGCATCATTCCATCTCGTTCGTAATTCGAAACTGCATAAGGACAACGGTTCACAGGAATTTGTTCATAGTTGGCTCCCAGACGGTAACGGTGGGCGTCAGGATAAGACAGCAATCGACCTTGAAGCATTTTATCAGGAGAATATGAAATTCCATCTACTACATGAGCCGGAGCAAAGGCGGACTGTTCAACTTCAGCAAAATAATTTTTTGGAATTTGATTTAATTCCATGGTGCCAACATCTATAAGCGGGAAATCAGCATGTGGCCAAATTTTAGTCAGGTCAAAAGGATTAAACTGAAACGTTGTAGCTTGTTTTTCAGTCATCACCTGAATTTTCAATGCCCATTTTGGAAAATCTTTTCTGTCAATGGCCTCCACAAGATCTCTTTGAGAAAAATCGGGATCTTTCCCTTTCATCTCTGCCGCCTCATCATTGGTAAAGTTTTTAATTCCTTGCAATGTTTTAAAATGAAACTTAACCCAAACTCTTTCGTCCTTTGCATTTATCATGGAGAAAGTATGAGATCCAAAACCATTCATGTGGCGATGACCATGTGGAGTCCCTCTGTCACTCATTAATATCATCACCTGATGCAAACTTTCCGGATTGAGACTCCAGAAGTCCCACATCATTGTCGGACTTTTACAATTGGTTCTGGGATCACGTTTTTGAGTATGAATAAAGTCACTGAATTTTTTTGCGTCCTTAATAAAAAATACCGGTGTGTTGTTTCCGACCAGATCCCAGTTTCCATCCTCGGTATAAAATTTCATGGCAAATCCACGCGGGTCACGTTCCGTATCAGCACTCCCTTTTTCACCACCAACGGTGCTGAAGCGAATGAGAAGTTTGGTTTCTTTCCCGATCTTATTAAACATTTTTGCACGTGTGTATTTTGAAATATCATGCGTTACAGTAAAAGTTCCGAAGGCACCTGTTCCTTTTGCATGTACTACGCGTTCAGGAATTCTTTCCCGGTTGAAATGGGCCATTTTTTCATGAAGGATGAAATCCTGAAGAAGCAAAGGCCCCCTTGCCCCGGCACTCATTGAATTTTCGTTTTCTACAAAAGGCTTGCCTGATGCAGTGGTTAGCTTTCGCTTTTTTTCTTTCTTATTGCTCATGGTAAAAATATTTTAGGTTAACGGGTACAGAATCAATAGTGACGAAGTTCGCCAATTTATTTTAATCAACCAAACAGATATTGTCTATATTTGTATAGATTTTATCTATATCATGAATCTTCAGCAATTGGAATACATCGTCGCCGTGGACAACTACCGTCATTTTTCTGAAGCTGCCTCCAGAAGTTTTGTTACTCAACCTACTCTAAGCATGATGATCCAGAAACTGGAGGATGAATTAGGTGTAAAGATATTTGACAGAAGTAAACAACCCGTTATCCCTACTAAAGCAGGGGAGGCTGTGATCGCGCAGGCAAGGATGGTTATTCAGGAAGCTAACAGGATGCACGAAGTAATACGTGAGTTGAAAGGAGAATTGAAGGGAGAATTGCGCCTGGGAATCATCCCTACTGTAGCGCCATATTTATTGCCATTGTTTCTGACTTCCTTTATCAAAAAGTACCCAAATCTGAAAGTGAAGATAACCGAGCTCACCACGGAGCACATCATTGAAAAGTTGAAATTGAATCTGTTGGATGCAGGTATTCTCGCAACACCTCTAAATAACCCTTTGTTGAATGAACAGATATTATACTATGAGCAATTTGTTGTTTATGCTTCGAAGGAAGAAAAACTAATGAAGAAGAAATACCTTCTTCCCAGTGATATTGATCCGAATCATTTGTGGTTATTGGAAGAAGGTCACTGCCTCCGGAACCAAGTATTAAATTTGTGCGAGCTGCGTAAAAAGGAATTAGAAACCAGCAATCTGGAATATGTTACAGGTAGTATTGAAACCCTGAAGAAGATGGTGGATATGAATAATGGTATTACCATCTTACCGGAACTGGCGATCAGAGAGCTTAGCAATTCAGACAGAAAGCATCTCAAACATTTTAAACCACCCGTTCCGGTAAGGGAGATTAGTATCGTAACCTATCGTCACTTTGTGAAACAACGGATTGTGGAAGTATTAAAAGAAGAAATATGTACAAGTGTTCCAAAAGAAATGCTTTCGGGGAAGAGGAAACAAGTTACTCAGATGGATTGATGACAGCATGCAAAATGGAATCCTTTTGTGACACGGATTGTTTCTGAAAGATATCGGCAAAACTAGAATCAAAATCAATGATCATATTTTGTATGCCTGATTCTATAACTGTATGAACATTTGCGCTGTCAACTCCGTATACTATTTTATTTTCAATTAGATTATTCTTATGGAGGAAATTTATCTGGCCTTCATCAACCTTTGACATAAAACTCGAATAATAATCCGGTTTAAATCTTCGGGGAATTAAATAATAAATCCATTCTTTTCCAGCATCAAATCCTTCCAATGCAGTATAAACATTTTTATTTCTGAATTTAAGGTAGGAGAGAAAGAGAAGGTTCGAGCTGGCAACAATAATTTTTTGACCGGCTGGTTTTTTCTCAAGGTGAATGACCAGACTGTCTGCCACCCATTTTTTATTCACTTTATTATCCAGATATATTATAAATTTGTTTTGAAAATGGTTAAGAAGTTCATCTAAAGATAATACCTTGTTTTGTGTCGGCCTTCCCTGGAAAAAAAGAAAGTGCTTTTCTAAATCCGCTTTATTCAGCTCTTCCAGCATTGACCTGAATCCCAGCAAACGGCCTGTACTATCATCATGGAAAACAACTAACTGCCTGTCTCTTGTCACTCGGATATCTGTTTCGATGGCATCGAATTTCATTTTTTCACATTGTTGGTAGCCTTCCAGACTGTTTTCAGCGTAATAGTTGTAAAGACCTCTGTGAGCGATAAATGTAATTTTATTTTTTTCAAATAAAGATGGAGATAAATTGCGTCCTAACCCACCACCGACTATCAGGATTAAAATTATTAATCCGAAAATTGTTAAAAGTAAAAACAACAAATAGCTTTTATACTTCATATTTATTTTCCCGACTGGGTGTTCGACGCAGGAATGTATTTCATTCGTTGATTATCAATCATCCATTGGCAGGTTTGCATCATGGAGTAGGTGTATCGCTTCATACTATCTGTTTTTGAAAGAAATTGGCTATGTAAATTAGTTGTGCTTAAGTTTTCATAGCTGTAGAGGGCCTCTTTGCCATTTTTCCTGAGTATAAGGTAGTGTTCTTTATCTATACAACCGATTTTATCATCAGCACAAAAGTAAATGAAAGGTCTTTCTTCACTTAATAAATCTATTCCCGGTGTATTGTTAACATAGGGGATATTCAATAGCCCCAGTATTGTCGGCGCGATATCAATTTGCCCTCCGGGCTGATTGAATGTTTTTGGTTCTTTGAACTTGGCAGGAGCATAAAAGATCAAGGGTGTTTCATGGAAGGACAAAGGCATATCATAGGTGTGTCCCATACTAATTCCATGATCCGCCACCAAGACAAATAGAGTATTTGAGAACCATGTTGTTTTTTTTGCATCCTCTAAAAATCTTTCGATTGACCAATCCGCGTACTCAACTATCTGGTCTGTCACTTCTTTTGATTTCGGGATGAAATTTATACCGGCTGGGATTATATAGGGGCCATGATCGCTTGTGGTCATGAAAACAGATAAAAATGGTTTGTGATTTTCTGCCATCAATTCTAATTGAGGTATTGCATATTCAAACATTTTATGATCAGCTACACCGTTTGTGCTTTGAATCCATTCCGACGGGTAATCAAATTCTGAGTAGATTCTATCAAAACCATTTGCCATTAAAAATCCTTTCACATTGTCAAATTCAGGATCATGTGTTGTAAAAAAGGAGGTTTGATAGCCTTCCTTACGAAGAATGTTTCCTAATCCATCGTGAGGTATCTGCATCAATAATTTAAATGGTTGTTGTTTGTATAAAGCAGGAAAGGAGAACAGGGTACTATAGATGCCGTTGAAAGTATGAATGCCGGCTGTATAGATCCGATTGAAGTAATATGAATCATCGATAAGTTTATTTAATGTTGGAGTGAGATTTTCAGGGCCACCCCATTTACCCATTTTAAATTTGGACATAGCTTCCATAATTACTATGACTACATTCATTTTATCCGGAGCACCCACCGGTGTAACAATTCTGGAAAACGGATAGTTCGGGTTTATTCGCTCCTCTGGAATGTTTAAAAATTCCGGAACAAAATCTATTCCTTCTTTTTCACTTATTAATTTTATTTTGTCAGTTGCCGGATTCAAATCTGCTATATAGGATTGAGCCAATGTGAACACAGGATTTAATCCGATATTATTCAGTAGTGCATTATCAGAAAAAAAGGCCGTTCCGGATTGTATAGGTGTTTTACCGGTTAAGCGACCTCTCATACCTGCAAAAATAATCAGTATCCCAATTAGTAGGTAAAGTGAAAGGGGGAAGAAATTATTAGCGTCCTTCTGATTAATGGAATTTATATTTACAAGATACTGCCGGGATAATTTGCGGAGAAAAAAGAATTCCAAAAAGATCAATAGAATGAGTGGAATGATATAAATCAAAAATGATTTTTCTTGCAGAATCATTTGAAAGGAATACTGTGGATGGTCGAGCCATAAAAACGCTGCTGTAGACAGGGGAGAGAAGAAATGAAGGAAGTAAGGAATATTTGCGATTTCAAGAATCAAAACTGAACTCAATGTCAGAATCAAAAACAAGTGGACAATTTTTATTATTCCGTGAAGTTTTAGTTTGAAAATACAGGAGATTCCTAAAAGCAGAAATGGAATTGCCAGAATGTAGGATAATACAACCGTATCAAATCTGACACCAATTATAAATGCAGTAAGGATGTCTGAAAAATTAAAATCAGTGGATAAGGGCCATTTCCGTATTGCTATTAGAAAAAGAATTAATCTACAACCGAAAAACAGAGCTAAATTGAAAGCATAAACTTTAAACAGAAAAGAGAAAAATGGGGCAATTCGAAATTTCATGCTTAAAAATACCGGAAAAACATCAAACTATATATCACAACGGTATATTTTCAAGAGTTTCTGTTGCTTTAGTCGTGTTGATCTCTTTAAATCGTCTTTTTTTATCTGTCATTTTCTGAATTAACCAGTCCGGCCAGCCTGAACTATCCTCTGCTTCATATATTCTTAGTTTCTGATTATTATCTGTAATCAGCAGATCCTCAGATTTACAGTTCAATATTTTTGCAGCTGTATTTACTCCTGAATAAGTTGCCCCGCCAACCCCGTGCGAGAGAGTGCTGGCACCACAGAGGTATAAATTATTTATTTCTGACTTATTGGAAAAAGAAAAGGGTCCTATTTGTCTGAAAGTTTTTTCAGTACCGTAGACGCATCCCCTTGTTGCATTGATATAGTGTTCATTTGTTTTAGGTGTGCCCAATTCTACCTGTACAACTTTTTCTTTTACTCCGGGAATTACTTTTTCTAAGTTATTCAAAAATTTAGCAATAATTCTTTCTTTGAATGAAGCGTATTTTGCATTGTGATAATCTGTGCCATTATTAAAATCACTAAAACTTTCATAGTCAATAAATGTAACAACTTCAAATGAATGATATCGACCATTGAAACTGGTTGGATCTTTCAGCGTTGTACAACTGATAAAAATGGCAGGAAATTCTGATCCTGTATCAACTTCTTTTGTAATCATATTCTGATAGAGGCCATCAACTTCGTGGTTATTTAAATACCAGATATTTCCTGAATCTATACCAGCCAGTGTGACGTCTATATCAACGGTAATGAAAAGTATCAAAGAGCTGACAGAATATATAGTTTTTTCCAGTCGCTTATTCATTCGTGAACTGAGATGCTCCTTTCCTATCATTTTAGAATAGGTTGTAGTCGGGTCGGCGTTAGAAATAATTCTTTTTGCAAAAATTTGCTCACCACTCTGAAGTTCTACACCTGTAGCAGTATTGTCTTTTACTAATATTTTTTTAACACGTTGTCCGGTCCGGATCTGACCCCCGTTTTTTTTAAGTGCATTCGTCATCGCTTTTACAATTCCTGCTCCTCCTCCCATGGGATAAAAAGCTCCATTGAAATAATGTTCCATCACAGCGCAATGAACAGGAAAGCTTGCTTTGAAAGGAGGTAGTCCATGATCCCCACACTGTATACTCAAAATCGTTTTTAACAGAGGATCTTTAATATGCCAGTCTAAGACGCGCTTTAAACTGAACAACCCATACTTACCCATATCTTTTGTACGAAATGGAATAGTGATGTTGTCCCAGAATCCATTCATCTTTGGGATCAATTGTATTTGATGACTTACTCTTTTTATCAGGTTAAGATATTTTTTAAGCCTTTTCGTTTCCTTGGGAAATCTTTCTGAAAGGCTCTTGTATAATTCATCAATTCCGGCTGGCAGGTCAATGCGATCGTTTTCAATCCAGCAATGTTCATAGCCCTTTTTATTCATCCTGAAAAAAACCATGTCATTGGCCACACCCAAACCCTCATAGAGTTCACGTGTCGACTGTCCCTCATCAAGTAAGCCTACATAATGTACACCGGGACTGAAACGTTGTCCATTCAAATGAAAACTGTGACACCAACCTCCGGGAACATAATGTTGTTCGAGAACAAGTACCTTTTGTCCTGCTCTGGCCAGACAAATGGCTGCTGCCAGCCCCCCTGCTCCGGAACCAATGATTATTGTGTCGTATTCTACATTAGTGACCGGCATGCATTTTTTTTAAAACAGGATGAGTGTAAGGGATCTGGTAAGGAGTTGTACAGATGTTTCAAATGTAATGAAATGTCGTTAACTATCTTAACTATCAACGGGGATTAATTTGCAAAAGTGAAAAACAGAACAAATATTGTTTCATTTTCCTAACTCTTAAACATACAGTCTCCTCGCCGGGTTTTTAAGAAATTTGTATGTTATTTCTTAACTATTCTTCCATCTTCCATTTCCAGAACCCGGTCGGTGCCGGCTGAAAATTCGAGGTCATGTGTGACAATCAGGAGGGTTTGGTGATATTCTTGCGCCAGTTGCCGGAAAATATCAAAAACGATCTGACTATTTTGTTTATCAAGATTTCCGGAAGGCTCATCACCCATAATTATGAGAGGGTCATTGATGAGTGCACGCGCAATGGCAACCCTTTGTTTTTCTCCACCTGAAATTAAGTTTGCGTTTTTTAGTGCATGCTTTTCTATGCCGAACATTTTGAGTTTTTCCATTGCACGATGCTCTATTTCCTGTTCAGAATATTTTCCAAGCTTCAAGGCAGGAAGCATAACATTCTTTAATACAGAAAATTCATTTAACAGATAGTGAAACTGAAAAACAAAGCCTATTTTCTCGTTTCGAACTAAAGCCAGTTCACCTTCAGATTTACCAACCATACTTACCCCGTCTATTTTCAATTCACCTTCAAAATCAGTATCCATCGTTGATAGTATATAAAGCAAAGTAGATTTACCGCAACCGGATTTTCCAACGACTGAGACAAATTCACCTTTTAAAATTGAAAAATTAATTTCTTTTAAAACCTGCATGGCAACAGGTTTATAAAATGATTTATTGATGCCAATGGCTTGAAGAATGATTCCGTCCATACTATTTCCCTCTTATGATTATGACCGGATCAATTTTACTTGCTTTGCGTGCAGGAAAGAATCCTGCAAAATAAGTGGTGATGAGCGCAAAAATTCCGCCTATCAAATAATATACAAAATTATAATTCACCGGATAGGTTTTAATAGTTGGAAGGGCTGCAGTATTAAATGGGATTTGGTCAATAAAGGCGGAGAGTAAAAATCCAAATAATAGTCCGAAGATGGCACCAAATGTCCCGATACTTAATGAAATTGTCATAAAGATGGTATTCACATCCCTTCCTGAGAATCCTGTTGCTTTTAAGATGGCAATTGAATCCATTTTTTCATAGATCATCATGTTAAGGATATTGTAAATACCAAAACCGGCAACGATGAGTAGCGTTATTCCAACCGAATATGAAATAATCGTTCTTACTGTAGTGCCGGTTTCAAATTGCGCATTTGCTGTCTGAATGTCTTCAGCATCCACATCAAACAAAGTGGCGTATTCTTTTGCCAAAGATGGTGCTTGATTTATGTCTTTCAGTTTAATTTGTATGTCAGTAATATAATTATTGCTTTCACCCAATAGTTTTTGTGTTGTGGTCACTGAGGCATAACTTTGAACTTTATCAAGATCCTGTATTCCTGACTGAAAATATCCTACGACTTTGAGTTGAATTCTTTCGCCCTTAGCGCTTGTCACCTGAATCACATCACCGATCTTTGCAAGCATTTTTTCTGCAGCGGCTTTTCCGAGAATAATACTGTTTGGAGTGTTTTTCAGATCGATATAATTTCCTGTTGTTACATACTGACTGAAGAAAAACAGATTATTCTCTGCTTCCACATCAATGCCATTGATAACACCGGTCATGTCTATAGCTCCAACATTATAAAATACCTGTGCGGTAATTTTCGGTGCTATTCCCAGTACTCTTGAGTCAGTTTTAAGAGCTTGTAGGATTGCGGAAACATTGCGAAGTTGCAAACGTTCGGCACTTGGTTTCACTGACTGAATGAAATGATATTCATCAGAGTTTGCAGAGGATAATTCAATGGGTTGATTCGGACTGGGTTTAATCTCATTATAAAGTTTGATATGCGGTGTCCGGTTTAATATCAGGCCATCAAGCAAGTCATTCAACCCGGTCATAAAACCGAGGAGAGTGATAAACATGGTAATGCTGAAGGTAACACCAATGGCAGCTACCAGTGTTTGTTTCCATCTCGCCAGCAACAAGGAGCGAGCAATATTCCAATTGAGGTTTAATTTCAATTTTCCGGAATTATCAGTTCATCTTCCTTATTCAAACCATTTAGTATTTCAGCCTTTTGAAAATCTTTTAGTCCAAGATGGACTTTTATTTTTTCACCATTACTTTTAACAACATACTCGTCCTGGAAGATATATTTTCTTGGCAGGGTGAGTACATTTTTTTTTGTTTGAATGAGTATTGAAGCCTCCAGCGTTAAATTTGGATAGAGTATCGGAGGTTGTTTTACAAAGGCTGCTTCCACTGTAAAAGTCTTTGAGCTTTGGTTCATTAATGGATTCACTTTCGTTACGACACCTTCAAATAATTCGCCTTTATAGCTGTCAAGAGTAACAAATACTTTCTTCCCGTTAGTAACTTTGACGATGTCATATTCATCTACCTGTAGTTCAAGTATGAATTCCTGAGAATCGCCCAATATGGCCAGAGGCGTTTGTGTATTTACCATTTCTCCCTGTTCTTTCAAAATACTGTAAACTGTTCCGTGAATTTTGCTTTTGATAAGGAAATCATTTTCCAGTGTCTTGGTAATATTCAGATTATTTTTTGATTGTTCCGAACTGAATTGGATTTGCTTATTCAGGTCATTATATCTTAGAAGAGATGATTCATATAGAGTCAAGGAATTCTCAAAGGCCAGTTCACGTTGTTCCAGTTCGACTTTTGAGCCAATATTATCCGCCCATAATTTTTGTTGCCTGAGCAAAAGCAACGAATCGTTTTTCACTTTTAGCTTTGCCAGGTCTATTGCTAATTTCAATTCATTTAGTTTTTGTAAATTTGAATTGATATTTGAAAAATTAGCTGCAAGTTTTGCATTTTCCGTATTTAACTTTGATGTTTCATTGGAAATTGAAAGTAAAGGGGTGCCCGGACTCACTGTATCTCCTTCGGAAACATAAATCTTTTCAACCAAACCATTTACGGAGGCATAGACTTGGTATTGATTTCTACTTTTTACAATTCCTGAAGCATAGACTGACACCGAAATTGTTTCAATGGTTGGTTTAATTTTATCCTCAGTGGAATTGCAGGAAATGAGTGGTAGAGATACGAGAGAAAATAGGACAAGTCGGTTCATGAGGAATAATTTCTAAGTATCAAATTTAGTATAAATAATCCTATCCAAAGCCGACATCCTTTCCATCCCATTATTTTCTCCTGAATTAATCCCGAATGCGATGATTTACATCATAGTATTTATTTGTATTTATACTTCACAGAACATGACTTCAATTGCATCTTGGACAAATCTTCAATAAAAAAGCTCCGGATACTAACCCGGAGCTTTTAAAGAATTAACTTTTCTTAGAAAGGATTCTTAGTTCAACTATTTTTCAAGTGCCGGCTTTGGCGGTCTTGGAGTTCCCGTCTTTACTTCGTTGAGTGGGAAGCCACGCTTACGCATGAGTGCCTCATTTTTTGGATCACGGCCACGGAATGCTTTATACCCTTCCTGAGGGTCGATAGTATTACCAACTGAAAAAATATTATCATTCAATCGCTTCGCGACAGCTTTATCGTAGGGACCTTTTCCCTCAAGAAACGCTTCGTATGCATCAGCAGTCAGTACATCAGACCATAGGTAACTGTAATAACCTGCAGAATAACCATCACCCGAGAAGATATGACCAAACTGAGGGGTTCTGTGACGCATTACAATTTCTTTTGGCATCCCCAGTTTCGCCAATGTTTCTGTTTCAAATTTATCAGGATCTATTTTTTCTGATCCGGCAAGGTGCAGCTTCATGTCAACTATCGCGCTGGCCAGATATTCAATCGTACCGAAACCTTCATTGAAAGTGGATGCTTTGTTTATTCTGTCAACGAGGGATTGAGGAATTGCTTTTCCGGTCTTATAATGTTTTGCATATTGTTGCAGTACTTCCGGTGTTGAAAGCCAGTGTTCAAGTAATTGTGAAGGGAACTCAACATAATCACGAACTACAGCGGTTCCGGATAAAGACGGGTATGTAACATTTGATGCCAATCCATGAAGAGCATGACCAAACTCGTGGAAAAGTGTGCTTGCATCATCCCATGAAATCAGCACTGATTCTCCCGGCTTCCCCTTGACGAAGTTCGAATTATTTGAAACAATGGTAGTAATTTCTCCATCCATGCGTTGCTGGCTGCGATAAGCATTCATCCAGGCACCCGAACGTTTACCTTGGCGGGCATAAGCGTCAAAATACCATAGTCCAATATGTTTTCCGCTTGTCTTATTTTTTACTTCCCAAACGTGTACGTCAGGGTGATATACCGGTACATTTGTAACAGGAGTAAAGCTGAAATCAAACAATTCTCCGGCAACCCAGAACATTCCTTCACGGAGATTTTCCAGTTGGAGATATTCCTTCACTTCATTCTGATCAAGGTCGTATCGTTCTTTCCGAACCTTTTCCGCATAATATCGATAATCCCAAGGTTCAATAGTAATGTTGGCTCCTTCTTTATTTGCCAGAGCTTGCATATCAGCAACTTCTTCATTTACTCTGGCCACAGCAGGTTTCCATACAGACTCAAGTAGCTGAACGGCACGTTCAGGAGTTTTCGCCATGGTGTTTTCTAAACGCCAGTGTGCATGAGTTTTGTAGCCAAGAATTGTTGCCCGTTCCGCGCGAAGCGCAAGTATTTGTGTAATGATAGCATTGTTGTCATGTTCATCCCCGTTATCTCCTCGATTGATAAACATTTTCCATACTTTTTCTCTTAAATTTCTTTGATCAGAATATGTAAGAAATGGATCGACTGAGGAGCGGGTATTTTTTATCACCCAGCTTCCCGGATTTTTATCACCTCCTGCCGCCTGTGCAGCTGCATCTTTAAGTCCTTGGGGTAAACCCGTCAGATCGGATACGTCTTTCAGAGTAACCGAACGATCCATTTCATCGGCAAGCAGGTTCTGGCTAAAGCGTGTATAGAGTCCAGCCAGCTCCTGATTAATTCCCGACATTTTTGATTTTGCCGCCGTATCCAGTTTCGCCCCTGCTCTGATAAAATTTGTATAGTATATCCATGTCAGCCTCTGTTGTTCAGGAGTCAGCCCCGCCTTTTCAGGAGAGTTGTACACTTTATCAATACGTGAAAAGAGTTTTTCGTTCTGTGTGATCTGATCTGAGAGAGCCGCAAGTTTCGGTGCCATCTCTAATTCTACTGCCTGAAATTCTGCGTTGTTCATATTAGAACTCCATATTCCATAAATAGTCGATACCCGATCTAATGTTTGTCCGGTACGATCAAGTGCCGCAATAGTATTTTCAAAAGTTGCAGTTTCGGTATTGCTGGAAATTTTTTCAATCTCAGCAAGATTCTCTTTCATCGCAACTTCCAAACCTGTTTTGATGTCGGCTATTTTCACCTTATCGAATGCGGGAACACCGCCAAATGGTCCGATCCATTTTTCGAGCATGGGATTCAGGTCGGCATCAGTCAGTATGGAATTTTCTGTTTTTGTGTTGTTCATATTGTTTTTTGAAAGTGCGACAGGATCTTTTGCAAAAGTGTACAGTGAAATGCATACGCTGCATAGTGTAAGTAATTTACGCATAGTTTTTGTTTTTAATTGTTGAGTAAGAAATGATATTGAACAAATTATTGATTCCGGATATTTTTAATACTTGGTTCGTATTAGTAAAAAATAGTAGATGGTTTTTCCTTATCATGAATCAGCTCCGGTATTATTCTGGGGTGCAAATTTACGATTTCCTGATTAACTTAGGGTGAAAAAGGAATAATTATTCTTTAATTTGTTTCGAAAATTAAGTCTGCCTTGGTTCCGGAATGTTTATCAGAAAATATATGCCAATGCAAAATGTCACAATTGCGGTGACAATAAATGCAGCCATTGCTCCATAACTATACCAGATCAAACCTGTCAGACTGCTTGCGAGCATGGCGCAAATGCTTTGAAATCCTGAATAAGTTCCTATCGCTGTAGCGGTATCTTTTTTATCTGAGATTAAACTGATCCATGCTTTTGAAATACCTTCGGTTGAAGCGGCATAGAGTCCATAAAGAAAGAATAATCCAAAAGTTACATACAGGCTGTCTGTAAAAGCCATTCCAAAATATACGATAGAGAATATTGCCAAACCTCCCAGAAATACCCTCTTCAAGCCAACTTTGTCTGCAATGATTCCCATTGGATAGGCAGCTAAAGCATAAATGAGATTATAGAATATGTATGCTCCAATTACCATTGTATCATCCAGTCCGGAGTCTTTCGCTTTTAATAGTAAAAAAACATCTGAACTGTTAATTAAAGTGAATACGAGTAAGCCACCAACCAAAGAGCGATAGGATTTAGAACTGCTTTTCCAATAATCGAATGAAGCAAAAAACGACTTGTGTTTGGGTGGATCTAATCGGATTTGTTTTTTTTCTTTTAGGATAAAGGAAGCCAGAACAGCCAGTATTCCCGGGATAAATGCCAGATAAAAGAGGGTAATATAATCTTCAGGAAAATAGAAGAGATAAATCAAGGCAAGAGCAGGGCCAATTGCCGCACCTACAGTATCCATTGAACGATGAAATCCAAATACCTTTGCTTTGACAGCCGGTTCTGCCTCATCAGATAATAGCGCATCTCTGGCACCTGTCCGAATTCCTTTACCGAAGCGGTCGATTGTCCTTGCAAAGAATATCCAAAGCGGATAAATAAATAATGCCATCATCGGTTTTGAAATGGCACTTAAAGTATAGCCTGCCTGTATAAACGGGACACGTTTTCCAGATATATCTGAAAGTTTTCCAAAGTAACCTTTGCTCAAACCGGCAGTGGCTTCGGCTACTCCTTCAAGAATACCGATGAGTACTATGGAGAAGCCAATACTCTTCAGGTAAATCGGCATGATAGGATAAAGCATTTCACTTGCCATATCCGTGAACAGACTAATCAGTGACAATATCCAGATTGTACGCGTAATGTATTTCATAATGAGACCATCTCTTTTTTAAAAAAAAATTATCTGCTCATTTGTTTTGATCCCAAACTATTGCATAAGTCGGGTTAATCAGTATTTTTCTGTGATACGATAGTGTAAACATACTCATGCATTATACTTGTTACCAAATAAATAGAATTCTTCGCTCAATTTGACTGCTTAGATTTACTGACTGACTTTCTTCTTTTCCGCATCTTATAAAACTCTATCCAGATCACCCCTCCAAAGGCAACTATCAGACATCGGATCAGGTCAACCGGTGAAAGTGACTCAAAACGGAAAAGCTGCTGCACGGGCTCTGAGTATATTGATAGAAAAAGGATGAATAAAGAAACTGACAGAATGAGTGGAATAAGTTTATTCCTATATTGAAGAGTTGTGAAGATCGAGTAATAAAAAGAGCGGTTAGTAAGTGTTAAAAAAAGGTTGCTAAAAATCAGGGTCGTATAGATGGTTGTACGTACCAGTGTTTCATTGCTATTATTTTCCATGTAGAAATATCCAATCCCCAGACAAGCAAGGGTGATAACCAATCCTTGCGTAATACTAAGCGATAATTCTTTAAATGAAAAGAAGGAAGCATTCATCTTTCGAGGGACTTTTTTCATATAGTTTGCTTCCATTGGTTCATTTTCATAAATGATTGAACAGGTAGGCCCCATGATGAGTTCAAGAACAATAACATGTATAGGCGAGAAAATATCACTGAATTTCCAAAACAGGATAAGTGGTAAGGTGACAATCAGAATTATTGGAATATGAATTGATATAATATATTGAATGGCCTTTTTCAGATTTTCATAGATCCTCCTTCCTAGCGCTACAGCTTCGGTCATATGAAACAGATCGTCATCCATCAGAATAAGAGAAGCCGCATTTTTAGCAACTTCACTTCCCCTTTGACCCATCGCGATGCCAATGTGTGCGGCTTTAAGTGCCGGCGCGTCATTTACACCATCTCCGGTCATGGCAACGACTTCATTGTTGGCTTTTAGTGCTTCGATTACTTTAAGTTTGGCGTCCGGAAACATTCTCGCAAAGATATTCGTACCCCCAACCTTTTCACGAAGAACTAAAGCGTCCATCTTCATAATCTGCTCTCCGGTTAATAACTCTGAACCCCTTCTAAATCCTATTTGATCAGCAATCGCGATAGCAGTTGCCGCATAATCTCCTGTGATCATTTTAACTTGAATGCCGGCATCATAAAATTGCTCAAGGATACTGCGCATATTCTTTTTTGGTGGATCATTAAATGCAATGATTCCCAGAAATTCAAACTTAAAATCCTGTTGGGATTCGGGTAATTGATCAAATACAAGGTCTGATTTGCACACGCCTAAAACACGATACCCCTTTGACGCGATCCCATGAGCTTTTTTTAGTATTTCAGATTTTTGATCGGAGGCAAGGATGCATTGGTTTAAGATTCCCTCGAGAGATCCTTTACAGGCGATAATAAGTTGCCCTGATTTATTGTTAAATACATGTGTCATGATCGGATGCGTAACACTTAGTGGATATTCACGGATCATTTTAAATTCATTTCGCTCATCAGAGGTAGCAAGCTTGCTGTATAATTGATGAATTGATTTTTCCATTTCATCAAATGGGCTTGTTTCTGATGCCCATAATGCATAATTCAATACCTCATTAAATTCACCGGTATCATTTGAGTAATCGTAAAACTTGTTATTGGAAAATTGATAAATCAGTGCAACCTGCATACTGTTTTCTGTAATGGTTCCGGTTTTATCTACACAAATAACGGTCGCCGCGCCGAGTGTCTCAACAGTATGCGGACTACGGGCTATAACTTTTTTCTTGTAAAGTCGATAAGCACCTAAAGCCATAAAGGTGCTGAATGCAACCGGAATTTCTTCCGGCAAAACCGACATGGCCAGAGTCAGACCACGCAAAAGGGCTTGCAGAATATCTTTACTTAAATAGTAATTCAATGCCCATACAACAAGAAAGGCGACCACTCCGACAGATACCATAGAGCGGATAAAACTTTTTATTTGCTGCTGAAGAGGTGTTTTTCCTGACTCAATATTCTGAAGGGATACACCAATCTTTCCAAAAGCGGTTTGATTGCCAATCGCGGTAACGGTAGCGATACAGGAACCCGAAAGGATCTGTGTTCCTTGAAAAATAAAACTCCTGTTATCGGACAATTCTTTAAATATCGGAAGTGATTCTCCTGTAAGAATGCTTTCGTTTACAGAAAAGTCATTTAACTTAATAATAGTTGCATCAGCAGGCACAATATCTCCATCTTCAACTATGATGAGGTCATTGAGAACTATTTCATCGGAAGAAATAGATGTGACAAGACTGTTTCGGATTACTTTTGAGAGGGGTGTGGCAAGTTTGTTTAATGCTTCCACGGCATTCCGGCTTCGATTTTCCTGAAAGAGGGAAATTCCTGCCACGAAACTCAATGCAACAAGCATGATGATCCCCTCACTGAATTCTCCAAGGATAAAATAGATTACACTTGTCAGAACAAGAATGACAAAGAGTGGTTCAGTGACAACATCTTTGAGAACATGTAAAAACTTGTTGCGATTTTCTGTTACTCTTATATTGCTGCCAAATTTTTCGCGGTTCGAAAGGACCTCTGCATCAGATAAGCCACTAAATTGATTATTTTCTTCCATTATTGTGCGACTAAACTACAAAGGATTTTCATTGAACACGTGAGCTGGTGCAATTTAGCGAATTTATATGCGGTAGGTCATATTAGAGAGTAGTTGCCAGTTGTTTTTCAAGTAAAAACAGAGTTTGGCGGGTTGGCTTTCTTCCATGCTTTATAGGGATCCTTAATAAATTCAAATACATTAACCTAATTCATCAAATGCAATCGGAGTACATTTCTCAAATAATTTTAGTATACTGCATTTGGAAATGAAAAGGAAAAAGCTTCGAATCGAAAATAAATTCATCCACCTGAATATAATTTTGGTCAGCGTAGTATTCTCTCTTTTCTCTAGCTTTATATTAACTATCCGTTCGGTTCATGCACAGGAAAGTAAAGTGAAATTATTTTGTAAGCTCAGCAGGCCGGAAAAATGCTGGGTGTTGTTCCATCCTTTTATTACAAATCGGGCGTGGAAGATTACCCAACATTCACGGCAGGTAACTTCTGAAGTTAAGGTCGATAGCCTTCTTGATAATATTGATGACGGAGGGCAATTAGATGCTTTCCGGCATACCTATTGGATGGCAAGTTTATCTCAAAAGATTAGTTGGAGGAAGGCTATAAGACTTGGAGAAGCTCACGAAAAGGGAAATTACCTTTCGTTTAAAAAGGGAATCAAGGAGGAGGGTAGCATACCGGATTCCAGCGCTTCAGCAATGGATCGGTTCAACAATATACTGGGAATGACCCTCTCAAAGGAGCATAGAGTGATTTCTCCGGATTCATTGAAAACGATGGTTATCGCAGCAATTCTGGAGGGGCGAGCTACAATCATTGCCAGAAATAAAGCCGGACGTTATGTTGATTGTGATAGAAATGTTTTGAATATGGATGATTATGGAGGGCAATGGAATATTCCCAAATGCCTCGTTCCTTCAAACACTAGTGCTAAGTAGATTCCAAAAGAGTTTAAGATCCGATAAACTGTATTTTTAAATTTATATTGTATTTTTACGGTTTAAATAAAACAGATATGAAATACCATGCAATAGACAATAAGCTTTTTATCGAGAATCGTAAGAGCTTTGTAAGGCAGCTATCGCCGAATAGCATTGCTTTCTTTCAGAGCAACGATGAAATGCCACGTAATGGAGACCAGAAATTTCCGTTTCGTCAGCAGTCTGATTTGTTTTGGATGAGTGGGATTGATCAGGAACATACCATTCTTGTCATTGCACCTGATCATCCATTGCCTGAGTATAGAGAAGCATTATTTGTACGTAAGACGAATGAACATATTGCCGTTTGGGAAGGACATAAATACACCAAAGAGGAAGCCCGCGCAGCTTCAGGAATTCAACATGTATACTGGGTTGATGATTTTGAATCCATGCTTCCTTTGATGATGCATCACTCATTAACTGTTTATCTCAACCTGAATGAAAATGACCGTTTTACTACCGAAGTTCCCTATCGTGATGCACGCTTCACTGCAGAGCTGAAAACTAAATATCCAAATCATAACTATGAACGTTCAGCATTGATCATGGCTGATTTACGTGCGATTAAATCTGATATGGAAGTCAAGCTTATGCAGACTGCGGCTGATATTACTGAAAAGGCATTTCGACGGGTCTTGAATTTTACTCGCCCCGGTGTGATGGAATATGAGATCGAAGCGGAGATTATTCATGAATTTATCCGCAACCGCTCTGACGGACATGCTTATTATCCTATTATAGCCAGTGGTGCTAGTGCTTGTGTCTTGCACTATAATGAAAACAATCGTGAGTGCAAGGATGGAGATGTTATCCTTATGGATTTTGGAGCGGAGTATGCAAATTATGCTGCTGATCTGAGCCGGTCTATTCCTGTAAACGGGAAATTCAGTAAGCGACAGAAGGATGTTTATAATGCTACACTCCGGGTGATGCGTGCCGCTACCAAAATGCTTATTCCGGGAAATACCATCTTGAAATATCATGAAGAGGTAGGAAAAATCATGGAAGAAGAATTAATCAAACTTGGATTATTGATTGCATCCGAAGTGAAGAATCAGGATCCTAAGCAACCATTATACAAGAAGTACTTTATGCATGGTACCTCACATTTTCTGGGATTGGATGTGCACGATATAGGGAATCGATACGAGCCTATGAGAGCAGGGATGGTATTCACTTGTGAACCCGGAATCTATATTCCAGAAGAGAATCTCGGAATTCGTATCGAGAATGATATACTTCTCACGGATAAAGGGCCTTTCGATTTGATGGCTTCAATACCTGTTGAAGCTAACGAAATCGAGGACTTGATGGCGATGCAGAAGAGTACGGCACATGCATAGTATCTTTAATATTTCTGGTGATATTAATCTTGAAGGGAATGAAGAAGGAAGCCGGTTTGTCCACTTTAAAGTTTCTGTCGGAACCGGTTTGTATTTAATAAAACCTAAGTGGTAGCATTTATGAAAGAATTCCTTCTTGACTATATCCGTTATAATTTCTGGGCCAATCAGCGATTGACAAAATACATCACCGAGCATTGTTCGGCTGAACAAGTTGATCAGGAGATTGCCAGCAGTTTCCCTTCCTTAAAAAAAACACTTTTGCATATTTATGGTGCGGAGTCCATTTGGTTGCAAAGACTGATAGGTGATTCGCCAAAAGTATGGAAAGGAAGCAGCTTTTCAGGTGGAGTAAATGAGTTAGCTGAGGAAATTTCCTCAGTCAATCTGGAATTCATTGCCTTCGCCCAATCCTGCGGAGAAGCGTTTCTTCTTTCTCCATTTAAGTATAATAATCTCGAAGGGAAAGAATTCACAAACAGCAGGTCTGAGGTAATTTTACATTGTGTAAATCACAGTACCTTTCATCGAGGGCAATTGATCACCATCCTGAGACAATTGGGATTCACACAACTTTTATCAACAGATTACATAACCTATTGCAGGGAACGATAAGTCAGGTCTATTTTTTCATCAATGCATCCCAACCCTGCGCACGAAGTGTGATGCTTCCTCCAGATCGATCAATCAGATTCGCACCTGAAGCCTGATCGCACATGTGACCGATAATAGAAATGTCCATCGTTGGGCGAAGCGTTTCATAGTCCTCCTGACGTATCGTAAACAAAAGTTCGTAATCTTCTCCACCATTCAACGCGCAAACGGTTGGGTCCAGATTAAATTCCTGTGCACGTTCATAAGTTTGCGGATCAATTGGAATTTTATCCTCATATATATCACAACCAAGTCCGGAAGATTTGCACAGATGAAGTATTTCAGAGGAGAGTCCGTCTGAAATATCAATCATCGAAGTCGGAACTATTTTCAGCTCTTTTAGCTTTTCGATCGTATCTTTTCTTGCTTCCGGTTTAAGTTGCCGTTCAAGAATATAATCGTTACCGCTCAGGTCAGGTTGTATTTTAGGATTTTCAAGAAAAATTCTTTTTTCACGTTCAAGAATTTGTAAGCCCATATAGGCAGCTCCCAGATCTCCGGTTACGCACAGCAGATCATTTTCTTTCGCTCCGCTACGGTACACTATCTCATCTTGATCCGCTTGTCCGATCGCTGTGATTGAAAGAATCAATCCTGAAGTGGAAGAAGTGGTATCACCTCCAACCAAATCAACTTTATATTTTTCACAAGCCATAGCAATCCCCTCATATAACTCTTCGATCGCTTCAAGTGAAAATCGATTGGAGAGTGCCAAACTCACAAGAATCTGGTGTGGAATAGCATTCATGGCATAAATGTCGGAAAGGTTGACCACCACGGCCTTGTAGCCTAAATGTTTCAAAGGGTGAAAAGTGAGGTCAAAATGGACTCCTTCAACCAGCATATCTGTGCTGATGATTGTTCTCTTATTCTCATTATTAATTACAGCGGCATCATCTCCAATACCTCTTTCTGATCCAGAATTGTGTATTTTAATACTGGATTTGAGGTGATCAATTAGTCCAAATTCACCCAATTTCTCTAATTCTGTTCTTGTAATCTTGTTCTCAAACATAGCAATCCGGTTAAAAATGGAACGCAAAAGTAGCCAATCATCCTGATTTTATTGGAAAAATGGCGATAATTTCATATCTTTGTACTTGATTGTAAGGACAAAACAAAATGATTACAGTAACAGAAAGAGCAAAAGAAAAAGCAGTGGAACTAATGCTAAGGGAAAAACATCCCGAAGGATCATTTATTCGTGTAGGCGTTGATGGCGGAGGTTGTTCCGGTTTAACCTATAAATTGGAATTTGATCATAATGCATTGCCCGATGATAAGGTCTTTGAGGATAAGGGGATTAAAATTGTTTGCGATAAAAAAAGTTTCCTCTACCTCATCGGAACTGAGTTGGATTTCAGTGAAGGACTGAATGGAAAGGGTTTTTCTTTCATCAATCCGAATGCTTCACGAACTTGTGGTTGTGGAGAGAGTTTTTCTGTGTAAAAAAATTTTGCTCAAAACTCCTATTTAGAATCAATATAAATAAGTGTGCGTTCGATTTATTGATATAGAATTAAAATCCGAATTACTTTTGATGAATACCTTAATGCACCCATTGATACATTCAAATCACGATGTCTGAAGATCAGAAAATACTAGACGATATTTCCAAGAGCGAATACAAGTGGGGATTTATTTCTAACATTGAATCAGACAATGCACCGAAGGGGCTAAATGAAGAGATTGTCCGTTTTATTTCGCACAAAAAAAGCGAACCTGAATGGTTGCTTGAGTGGAGGTTGAAGGCATATAGGCATTGGCTTACGATGACAGAACCGACATGGCCTAATGTACATTATCCAACTATCGATTTTCAGGATATTATTTATTACTCCGCACCAAAAGCCAAACCGGTGCTGAACAGTCTGGATGAATTGGATCCTGAAATTAAGGCTACTTTTGATAAACTTGGGATTTCTCTGATGGAACAGAACCGTCTGGCTGGAGTAGCAGTGGATGCTGTTATTGACAGCGTTTCTGTTAAAACTACTTTTCGTGAATTACTGGGAGAATTGGGAATTATCTTTTGTTCTTTTAGCGAAGCCGTGCATGATCATCCTGAGCTGATTAAAAAATATCTTGGTTCCGTTGTTCCGCACACAGATAATTTTTACGCCGCGTTAAATTCGGCAGTCTTTAGTGATGGATCTTTTTGCTACATCCCGAAGGGTGTACGTTGCCCTATGGAATTATCGACTTATTTCCGTATTAACTCTGCAGGTACCGGCCAATTTGAACGAACACTCATTATAGCGGACGAGGGTTCTTTTGTAAGTTATCTCGAAGGCTGTACAGCACCCATGCGTGATGAAAATCAATTGCATGCCGCAGTTGTAGAGATTTATGCACATACAGATGCACAGGTAAAATATTCAACGGTACAAAACTGGTATCCTGGAAATAAAGAAGGAAAAGGCGGCATCTATAACTTTGTCACTAAACGAGGAATTTGTGCCGGGAACAATTCAAAAATTTCCTGGACACAGGTTGAAACCGGATCGGCAATTACATGGAAATATCCCAGTGTTATTCTTAAGGGAGACAATTCTATCGGTGAATTTTATAGTGTAGCCGTTACAAATAATTATCAGCAGGCTGATACAGGTACCAAGATGATTCACCTTGGTAAGAACACCCGAAGCACCATTATATCAAAAGGAATTTCCGGAGGCAGGAGTCATAACTCATACAGGGGTCTGGTGAAGATCACTAAGAGAGCCGACAACTCCCGGAACTTCTCACAGTGTGATTCACTTTTACTCGGCGACAGATGTGGTGCTCATACATTTCCTTATCTGGAAGTACATAATAAATCGGCCATGGTGGAACATGAAGCCACAACTTCTAAAGTTGGCGAGGATCAGATCTTTTATTGCAATCAAAGAGGAATTTCTACTGAAGACGCAATAGGTTTAATTGTAAATGGATACTGTAAAGAAGTATTTAATCAGTTGCCAATGGAGTTTGCCGTGGAAGCACAGAAGTTACTTGCAATATCATTGGAAGGAAGCGTAGGTTAATCATCTCAATTGAATACTGGTCTAAACCATCAGAAAACTAAAAAAGAATAGAAAGAAAAATTTCATGTTACATATAAAGAATCTGACCGCCCGAATTGACAACAAGCAAATCCTGAATGGATTGAACCTGGATATTAAAGCAGGTGAAGTTCACGCGATCATGGGGCCGAATGGCTCCGGTAAAAGTACATTGGCCTCGGTCTTAGCGGGAAGAGAACAATACGAAGTTGTGAGTGGTGAGGTGACTTTCAATGGAAAGAATTTGTTGGAAATGTCTCCTGAAG
>CAYHFJ010000010.1:0-40023 GCA_964355885.1 uncultured Flavobacteriales bacterium | reverse complement strand
CAAATCTAACAATTTCGCCGCAAGCGGCGGGGAATTAACCCTTAGAGATTAAAGACAAAGGACTAAAAGCCATAACCAGCCCTTGGTTCCGAACTCATTCAACACCGTTGATCGCAGTATTGGAGTAAAGAAGCATATTCTATATTCTTTTAATTTAGTTCCAGAAATCCGTCTTCTCTAAATGTATTTTATTAGCAAAAAAGAATCGTGTACTTTTTTCAAATGACTTGGTGAAATCACTTACATAGAAATGATGTACCGGCCTTTTCTTGGGAGATAATAATTTAGACGTTTTTAAGATGTGCTTCACATGCGCAGCCACTACAGCCGCTGTATCAATAATGTCCACTTTCTTCTTATAATAATCAACGATATCAGAACTTATAAGTGGATAGTGGGTACAAGCAGGGATAAGTGTATCGATTCCGGAAAGCTTCCTGCTACCAAGATAAGATGCAAGTACCGAACGGCTGATATTATTCTTGAAGAAGCCTTCTTCAATCATTGGAGCAAGCAAGGGGGTGGCCAATGAGGAAACAATGATGCTCTTTGACTTTGCCTTAAGTTTTCTTGCATAAATATCACTCTTGATGGTGCCTTTTGTACCAATCACTCCGATTTTTCGGTGCTTTTTATCTGCCACTATATAATCCACAACAGGATCAATCACATTAATGACCGGAACAGCACCACCTACAAAATCTTTCACTGTTTCATAGGCAAGTGATGAGGCGGTATTGCATGCAATTACGATCATTTTGCAGTTCTGTTTCAATAAAAACTGACTGATTCGAATAGCATAGTACTTGATCGAATCAGGACTTTTGTCGCCATAGGGTAAATGCGCAGTATCACCGAAATAAACCAGTGTTTCATGTGGCAATACCTTTTGAATAGCATTTGCGATGGTAAGTCCACCGATGCCGGAATCAAAAATTCCGATCGGGCGATCTGATGATAAAAATTTTTTCTTGACTTGAGGCATATACCAGTTGTATTGCTTTTTATAAGGAGGTCAGGATTGATACGTATTTCTTATGGCTTTGTTCTCTTCAATAACACTATCAGCGCTACTTATTCTTTTTTATTTCTTCGGCGATCAACGTGGAATTCAATTCACCAAGCAGTTCAAGCTCACGAATTATAGAATTTTGGTCTTCCTTATCCCTATTCTGGCTCATCTTCCACTTTCCTTCTATCTTATCAATGTTCATTTCAAAACGTTTGAAAAACTCTTCCATTGAGGATTTGCACGGGAAATGTGTCCGGACAAACTATATTCTCCTTTTTCATTCTCCTCCAATTCCAAAGGTATATGTGTAGCCCAAGGCTTCCCCTCAAAATTACTCACCAGATTAGCGAAGGAATGCTCGCGTATAAATTTAACAATCTCAACCAAATCAGTTTTTCGGTAATAGGCAGGAATATACATGGATCAAAGATATTGAGCACTTTGATTCCACAAACGGGTCATGAAGATATTTTTCTCAGTCCTAAATGACGCAAACGTTATAGTTTAGGATTAGTGGGATTTATAAGAAATAGTGGATGACCATGGCTTGTTTTCTGTGATTTCAAGAGCCTTTCCCAGCCGCTTTTTATGTGAAAGAGACTGCTTCAGCTTATGACCGGATTTTCAGGAACCCATACTATTAAAATTTGCAAAGGACAGAGCAGTTTCCGCTACTAAAAGAAACCATTTGGATACACATCCGTTCAAATATTGTTAAGTTCTAAAATTTTCAAAATCATGGTAAAATTTAATGCAAGCTACACACTGTTTTTAGTGTTAGCTTCCTCTTGCTTGCTTCTGGCAAACGATCCCTCACACATCACAAGTACATTGAACAGCGAATACCAAAGTCCGGAAAATGATGCTTCAAATCCATGTATCACTGAGCAACAATATTCAATGATTGAAGCAAGAAGCACTAAAAACCGGAGATCCCTCAACATAGTTTCCGGACAATTTTCAGCAACAGAGAATTCTATCACCCTTCTTGATTGGCCACTAAGAGCTGCACAGGATTTACATGACTGTAGCTATTACCACATATCAGCTTATGTCGACCAGAATATTAGCACGGGTGCAACACAGGATTTTAATTGTAGCACTAATACCTATGATGGACATCGGGGAACAGATATTTCCATCTGGCCTTTCAATTTTTATAAAATGGATAATGATCTGGTTGAAGTAATTGCTGCAGCACCCGGTATCATCATTGATAAGCACGATGGTGAATTTGACAGAAACTGTTCGGCTACTACGATGACTGCGAATTATATGCTCATCCAACATGCTGATGGTTCTCATGCATTATATTGGCACATGAAAAATGGTTCGATAACGACCAAAGCGATAGGACAATCAGTTACTCCCGGTGAATATATTGGGGTCGTTGGAAGTTCCGGAAGTTCATCAGGACCGCATCTGCATTTTGAAATATGGAGTGCCGGCACGGTAGCTACACGAGTTGATCCATTTGTCGGTTCCTGCAATTTGCTCAATACATCAACATGGTGGATTGCTCAGAAACCGCACAAAGAACCTGCCGTTATAAAAGCCTCTGTCCATACTACAGATGCAGTTTTTCCAGGATGCCCTACAACGGAAACACTCAATGAGAGCACCGCTTTTCAGGTTCCGTTTCAGGGACCAGGACTTCCGGCAGGTTATGCGAAGTTTTACATTTTCCTGCGAAATGAAACCACCGGAATGACTGCAGACATGTCAATTCTGAATCCCAACGGCTCAACCTATCTCAACTGGACGTACACCAGTGCTACAGATGTCAAAGCACGTGCATGGGCATGGTCTAAAGTTTTGCCAACTATTCCCGGCACTTATACTTTTCGTGCAATCTATAACGGGATAACCTGTTCATCTGATTTTGAAATTACAAGCTTGACAGGTATAAAGGGACTCGCCGAGGCTACTGAGATTAGGGTATATCCTATTCCATCAAATGGAAAGATTTTTATCGAAAATGCATATGGGGCTAAAATTGAAGTTTACAATTTATTGGGGAATAAAATAGTTGATAAAGAAATTACGAACCAAAAAACAGAATTGAATCTGGGAACTAAAAGCGGGATTTATTTCTACAAACTAATCAATGAGCAGGGTTATGTCAATTCAGGTAAAATCATCGTTCAATAAATGTTTAATTTAAGTTTATAGCTAAAAAAAATCCTCCCCGATTCCGGAGAGGATTTCTAAAATGAAATTGATTGGCTTATCTATACACAATCAGTTTCTTCTGGATAACATCACTTTCAGTGTAGATGCTCACAATGTATACGCTATTTTTCAAATGACTTATATCGATTTTACGAATCAGTCCTGAAAAATCTGTTGCCAGAACTTCTCTTCCGTTCATGTCATTGATGAAAATCATTCCTTCAGTTAACCGGCCGGTACTAATGATTAATTCTTTTTTTGCAGGATTTGGATAAATCTCAATGGCTGAAGTATTAAGAGTTTCTATTCCGACATTGTTGATAAGAAGGGAATCACTCATATAAGTGCAGCCGTTTGCATCAGTTAACTCAACTGTATAACTGCCATTCTGGGTCACCGAATAATTATCATTTATTTCACCTGTTAGCAGAATGTTGTCCTTGAACCATTGAAAACTACCGTTACCGCTGCTGCTTAACAGCAATCCATTTTGAGTAATATGAGGAACATTTAATATATCAGTATATTTAATTATTTTAAAATCTCCGAGACCGGAACCGGCTACCCATTCTCCGTCCGGTAATTCAATCAGGTCAGAGAGAGTACTTGAACCGATACCGGCAGCCAGATCAAAAATTCTGAAACCGTTTGTTCCAAAAGCAGAGTCAATGAGACCATCTTGATCAAGCATCAATGCACATCCAATTGTGGAATTGTAATTTCCCATGATCATAATTTTTCCAGTACTGAGTTGTGTTATTCCTGTTGCAATCATCCCAGCAACTACCATTTGAAATCTTCCATTCACACCAAAACCATTATCCGGATTTCCGGTAGGAAAAATTCGATGCGCGACGATACCTGCGGATGCCGGTTGGTTAGCGACAAGTAATATTTTTTCATCGGATTGCATGGCACTTGCCATCCCGAGGCCGTAAGTATCCAAGTTAGTAGTGTCCGTAAAACTACCTGATACACCAAAGGTGGTATCCAGTGTACCTGAGTTGTCAAAGCAAAAAGAATAGAAATGATCTATAAAACTTCCATCCCAAGTCGATGCGGTGACAATGATTTTGCCGTTCTGTAATACATGTCCATACACTTCATTGAATGCGGTAAAGGTAGGGCCAGTATAAAGTGCTTTTCCATCACCGCTGAATGTTGTATCCAATGAGCCATCATGGTTAAAACGCATCGCCCCGGCACCGTTTACTCCACCGTTAGCGTTAGCGGAACACCTCCCAATGCAAACGATATGTGAATCTGGTAATACATGTACCGAATAAAATGAACCTGAAGATACACCGTCATACCGCAATGGGTAGGCTCCTGTAAAATTAAAAGTGCTGTCCACACTTCCATCAACATTAAACCGGCTCAGACAGGAGATTTGTTGAGAACCGGCATTCGAAGGAGCCTGCATTCCGGCAACAACAATCTTCCCGTCCTGTTGCAACTTAAAGTCATAACCAATGTTTCGTTGATCAAACTTGTGATGAACAATGCCGTTTAGTCCAAAAGAAGAATCAAGATCCCCGCAATGATCAAATCGGATCATATTTATATGGTAGTCGTTCTGGGAAATATCGTAATCATATCCACCGCAAATGATCAAGCCATCAGGCTGAAGAAGGAAAGTGGAAACCTCGTCATTTGCTCCTATACTTTGCAGGAGTAACGAATTATCAGCAAACAATGAATCCGGAATAGCATTCTGCGCATTAGATACTCCATGTGCCATGCATAGTAAATAAATAAAGATGAGTAGTTTTGTTTTCATGGGTTTTGCGTTTTAGTTTTCGAAATAAAGACTAAAATTAATTAATTTTAATATATGAAAGCCAGATCATAAAAAAAGGTGTTAAAAAGAAAAACTGTCAATTTAAAATTACCTGGTCAGGACAAAAGGATAAAGTGCTAAATCCAAATTACTCCAAACCCAACAGTCTTCCAAAGTTGTCACAAAAGATGTGAAGAATCCCAATTCTTCTTATATTTACAACGAATGAGCCAATCCTCATCACTGGTGTTCACATCTTCTCTTGGTCGCCTGCGTATTAGTGTGAATGATGATGCGATTACCGAAGTTTCTTTTCTCGAAGACACCGTATTGATTCATTCACCCGACACAGTGCAAAATATTCATCCACTCCTGCGTGAATGTCATCTTGAATTATCAGCTTTTTTTGCCGGTACACTTTCTTCATTTACAGTACCTATCAGGCAGGATGGTACTGAATTTCAGCAAAAGGTCTGGATCGAACTACAGAAGATTCCTTATGGGAAAACCATTACTTATCTGGAACTTTCTAAACGTATAGGCGATGCAAAAGCAATACGGGCTGTAGGAACAACGAATGGGAAAAATAAAATTGCCATCATTGTTCCTTGTCATCGCGTAATTGGAAGTAATGGCTCCTTAACAGGTTATGCCGGTGGTCTGGGAAAAAAGCAATGGTTACTGGAACATGAGATGAAAGTGATGCACGGGGTGCAAACTTTGTTTTGAATCACGCTCTTTGGTGGAATTCTTTTTTGCAAGCTGGGCTGTCCGGCAGGATCCGGTCACAATTTTTGACTGGTTGCATAAGCTCAGGAAAAAAAGAGCATTGCCACATGCTTAGCAAGGAATTTTAATGGCGGCATCGTTTTGCAGCGACTCGAATGATGGGCCCTTTACCACAAAACTTGACTTGAAAAACTAGTGCTTGACTATCCACAAAACTGTCTTTGGAACACGAATCCTCGTCTTTAGGGAATGTGTTTAGGCTTTTTGTCATTAGTGTATGTCAGTCCGTAATCAATGATCTGTCTAATATTTTATTAATTTTTCTTTTTATAAATAGATGAAGTAGATCCTTTGTCTGCTGAACCTGCAACTAATACAAAGCCCCATCTGTTTACCGAATAATCAATTATTAAATTATTGTCAATTGTCTTACCTATTCTTGCTCTTTCAAAGTTATAGCCAAATATTAGCGGAATAAGTGGTAAAATATAAACTTTGGGGCGTAAATAAAAAAATCCATTTTTGAATTTTCCTTGAATTTTTTTTGAAAAAACAAATTCGTGATTATGATACATGCTAATTGTTGCTTGCTTCCTTGACTGAAATTCAATTTTTATCCATTTTTCTTTGGCGCTAATAAAATTATTGTTCTTGTCTCGCCACGCTGCTTCAGGATAGTTTTGAAATAATTGGCTTAATATTGTCAATCTCTGAAAATCACTAATCCCATCGTTCGGAGAATGGTGTATTCCTCCGATAATTGTATCGAAGCTATTAGAATATATTCCATTTATTTTTTGAAAATCATCTTTTGTTAAAGCGTCCGACTTAATGTTATTGCTCCCCACTTTGGATAATGGTTTGCAACTTAACCCCATGATTGTGAAGACTATCAACAGGTAAATTGAGTTTGTCCATGTTGAAATAAATTTCACTCTCAAGCCATGAGATTTATTCTTTATTGTCTTCGCAAAATTGTCGATTTGTGGAGTTGCATTATCCTTTTGGGAGGTTGTCTTGTTATACAAATTTTTATTTTTTTGCTTCAGTATCTATAAAGAATTGTTGTCCCTTAGCATTGGCATAACCATGCCTCAGCGAAATCGCGTTCTTTCAATACAACATTCCGAACATCCACAAAGGCAGTACACCCGCCACAGGAGTTTCGATATCATCTTTTACAAGCCATGCATTCTGCATATTCCTTATTTGTTTCTGATCTTTTGTTTTACCACCAATTTCAAATGTGTATTTATTATTCACGATAAAATCTCCACGCTTTGGTAAATGCACTTTATAAAAAGGGTGAACCTGCGACAGGAAAAACGTTTCTCTTAATGAGCCCTTTTCCACCTGCTCTTCTGCCAATGAATAAAGCAAATTGGTATTGTTCAGGAATATTTTCTCGGGTTTTTGCAATACAGTGGTACTGCGTCCTGCAGGATAAAGTAATGTGATAATTTTTGCCTGTTCCAGGTAATGCAAATAATTATTCAGAGTATTTCTGTGAATTCCTGTCTTTTCGGCAAGAGCTGAAATATTAGGTTTAAAAGGTACTTGTTGTGCAATCACATAAACGAGTTGCAGCATTTTCTTCGCATTGCGGATATCAAAATCCTCCAACTCCGCCATATCATACTCTACGATAGTTCGTATAAGTTGATTGATTTTTTGATGCACCGATTCCGGATCTTCGAGCACAAAAGGGTAGTATCCTTTGCTCAGGTATTCATTAAAGTGCTGCACTGGCCTGAAATCCTTCGGTACATGCTGCTTGATTTGACCCGGATTCTTCAACAATTCCTCCAGACTCATCACGGGTATAGTGAGGACATTTTTAATGGAAAGATACTCCCGGAATGACAAGCCGGGCAGTTCATAGATCAGGGCTCTTCTGCTTAAGTCTCCTTGTTGTTTAGAAATATTAATAATAGATGACCCCGTGAATACAATTTTAAGGTCAGGAAAAAAATCATAACTGTTCTTAATTTCAGCTGACCAATTTTTATACTTATGCACCTCATCCAATACGAGGATTTTTCCGCCTTGCCGATGAAAATCTCTAATCGTTTCTTTCAGGGAATGTTGGGTAAAGTACAGATCGTCCAGTGAAAAATAGGCCGCTTTATCCGCAGGCATATTTTGTTGCTTTAACCACTGCAGGAGTAAAGTCGTTTTTCCTGTTCCTCTGGCTCCTTTAATTCCGATCAATCGATTATTCCATCTTATTTTATCGAACAGATAACGTCGAAAATCCAGTGCTGTATGGGTCAACACATTTTCTGATTGTTCCAGTAAGGAGATCATTTGTACAACCGTTTATACAATAATACGTCTTTTTTGCATACTTGGTTGTACATTTATTGCAATTTAGTGCATTTTTAAATGTGCATTATTGCTATTTACTTGAATTTCAACAGTATTATTCTCTGTTCCATGCAATAATTGCATTTTTAATTGTGCAACAATTATTCATTTTTGCACATCCTAATGTGCATTAGTTAACATCAATAATTTCCGTCACCGATGCCTTTTTCAA
Source organism: uncultured Flavobacteriales bacterium (assembly GCA_964355885.1). Taxonomy (GTDB): domain Bacteria; phylum Bacteroidota; class Bacteroidia; order AKYH767-A; family 2013-40CM-41-45; genus QQVM01. Next base: position 31,791 of record CAYHFJ010000010.1, on the reverse strand, counting down.
CACTACCCCATCCCTCCCCTGCGTCTCCAGCTTATACATCGCACTCACCACCATGCTACAGAATCCAAACTCTTCATCCACCTTTCCACGGATTCGATAGATGCCCCTGCCGCGAAATGGAAATGTTTCAACAACTTTGGGGAAATGTGTCGTGTCGAAAAAATATCCCTGTCTGTCGAGGAAGGTGGCGAACATCATGGTTTCATGTTTCACGGTGCTGGTGTATTTGATAGTAACCAGATACCCGACAAGCTCGATCTCCCTTCCAACATTTTTGATCAGATCGGAAGCAAGTAAACTTCCGTCCTCAGATTCGCGTAGCAAGTCAAAAGGTGAGCGAAGCGGGAAGCCTAAAATCTCGATCTCATCCATCGCATCGTCGTAATCTCCGTGATGCAGTTCGGGTAGCTGAAAATTTTTCACCCCGATATCAAAAAGTTCCGTCTTGACTTCTGTTTTCTTCTCAGAACCTACAAGGATGTGAATGTCCCAGAGCAACTGTTTCTTGCTGCGTCCGGTAAAACGAAAAGCTCCAATACGAATGAGGATGCGCAGCTGTTCAATGGCAATGCCCACACGTTTCATGAAATCAGTCAGGTTGTAAAAGAACCCGTTTTTATTCCGTTCTTCCAGAATATCATTGGCCACTTTCTGCTCCAGCTCTGCAAGATGAATGAAGCCGAGATAAATATCATCGCCGTAAATAGTTGTCGTGTATTCGCTTTTGTTTACACAAGGCGCATGAATCTCCGCGCCCGACATTCGTGCTTCATGCACGTAAAACTCCGTCCGATAAAAGCCGCCGAAATTATTGATAACTCCTACCATAAACTCTTTTGGAAAATGCGCTTTTAGATAAAGACTTTGATAGCTTTCCACCGCGTATGAAGCGGAATGTCCTTTTGAAAAAGAGTAGCCTGCAAAACTTTCTATCTGTCGCCAGACCTCCGCAGTGATATCGTCTGGATATTCCCGCTCTTTACAGTTGCTGAAAAAGCGTTCACGAATTTTCCCGAACTCCTCGCGCGAACGGAATTTTCCCGACATGCCCCTCCGAAGCACATCGGATTCGGAGAGTGAAAGTCCGGCGAAATGATGTGCCACCTTGATCACATCTTCCTGGTACACCATGATGCCATAAGTTTCTTCCATCAACTCTTTCATGAGTGGATGAATGTATGTTCTGCGTGCAGGGTCATGCGTACGTAAAATATACTCCCGCATCATCCCTGACTTAGCCACACCCGGACGAATAATAGAACTTGCCGCGACAAGCTGAATATAGGTATCGACCCGTAATTTTTTCAGCAGCATGCGCATGGCAGGACTCTCCACATAAAAACAACCCATGCAGCATCCGTTGCGAATGAGTTCCTTGATCTTCTCATCTTGCTTAAAGGCGGTGATATTGTGTATGTCAATATCAAGACCCCGGTTTCTCTTTACTATCTCTACCGCGTCTTTGATATGACCCAACCCGCGCTGACTTAGGATATCGTATTTATACAAGCCTATATCTTCCGACTCCAGCATGCTGAACTGTGTTGTGGGATAACCTTTCGGTGGCATATTGGTAGCAGTATACCAAGTGACGGGTTTTTCAGAAATGAGAATTCCTCCGGCGTGAATACTCAGATGACTGGGAAAATCAACAATACGGCTGGCGTAGAGAAGTATCAGGCGACTGATCTGATCAGGAGTGTCGGGATGACGGCGATTGTCGATGAGTGAATCGATCTCCGCTTTGGGAAGGCCAAATACTTTTCCCAGCTCGCGCACGATGGCTTTGAACTGAAAAGTCGAATACGTTGCAAGCAAGGCAACATGCTCTCTCCCATGGCGACGAAAAATATAATCGGTGATATCATCGCGGTCTTTCCAGGAAAAGTCAAGATCGAAATCCGGCGGACTGGTACGAAATGGGTTAATGAATCTTTCGAAATACAAATCCAGATCGATGGGATCCACATCAGTGATACGCAGACAATAGGCGACGATGCTGTTCGCTCCGCTGCCTCTCCCGACATAGAAATAACCTTTGTACTGTGCGTAGCGGACAATATCCCAATTGATTAAAAAATAAGGAGCAAAGCCCAGCTCCGTGATCATCTGCAATTCCTTATCGACACGCTCACGCACCGTATCACTCGCAACATCATAGCGTAACTCCATGCCCTTGTATGTTTCTCTCCGGAGGATTGCTTTATCAAGAATTTTACTTCCGGAAAAATTTTGCTTGTTTTTACTCTCGTGATAATCGAAAGCAATGCCAGATACACTTAGAATGCGTCGCGTGTTTTCCACGAGCACAGGAAATTCGGCATAAGAAAGCTCAAGCTGCTCCTCAGGCATCATGATCTCAGAGGGAGAAGCGGCATCCTCCGCATGAATTTTACTGAGTAAAGTATTGTTGGCTACAGCACGCAAGAGTCTATGTGTATTGAAATCCCCAGGATTTCGAAAAGTAACGGGATGCCATACAACAAGGCGTGAAAACTGCTTTACGAAAGGTGAAAATCGAAAACGTGTAAGTTGATCCGCTTTCACTCCAATGAAACAGGGAAAAGATTTATCGGCCAGCGGTTTTAAAATGCCTTTCATCTCATCGTCCGCATGTAGAAATCTTTCGAATGGAATGACCCAAAAAATATTCTCTGTAATTGGAGGACGATCCGGGATGTCCGGAATTTCATTTGTACCACGACGGAGGCAATGCGTGAGAAACTCATTCAGCTCATGAAAACCTTCGTTGTTCTTGGCAATTCCTACAAAGCACTGTACATTTCCTCTGCGAAAGTCAATGCCTACAACAGGCTCCACACCATATTTCGGTGCGAGGCGAATGAAGTCCAACACTCCTGATGTATTATTAATATCAGTAAGCACTAATTTCTTCACTCCACAACGCTGCGCTTCGGCAAGCAATTGCTCGACACTCAGGGTGCCGTATTTAAGACTGAAATAAGAGTGACAGTTGAGGTACATGAGCTGAAAGAATATCGTGCAGGATTGTAAGTCCTGCATAGCGGCTGAAGATTGCAAAACAATCTATCACCCTGTTTGTATTATAATCATTTTATAAAAGCCCTCTACGAAATTTTTTTTGGAGGAAGGAAAAAGATTAATAAGCAGCAGATGAGAGAGATAAAAAGATGCCAGAGGATGACATTGTTGCGTATCAAGTATGGTAGTGCAGGCTGGAGTTCCGCCTTTTTTTTAACCACAAAGTTCACAAAGGAAGGCACAAAGTTCACAATGAAGTCCTTGCAAATTTTGAACTTGCAATTTTATAATGATTAAATGATCCTTAAGAACAAAGCTCTTAAAAACGATAAGCTACAGTCGCGTAAAAATTTCTTCCCGGCCTTGGCACGCCGCCCCAGTCGAGATGTTCATGGTAAAAGTTGTCGCCGATATTTTCCACTCCTCCATTAATTTCTACTGAATGAGTAGCGATCATCCAATTGGCGGAAAAACGCAGGTGAAAAATAATATAAGCAGGTGTCTTTGTTTCGCCGGACTCTTCATCAATACGATTCTGCGCGGCAGACCATTCCGTTTCCGCCTGCACACTGTATAATCCCTTTCTGTATTTAACAGATGTGAGTGATTTAAAAGGCGGGATTTGCCACATCGCTTTTCCGTCGCTCTTTTGTCCCTGTATATATTTACCCGTACTGATCATGCTCCAGGGACCTGAAGACAAATACTTCAATGCCAGCTCAGCACCTTGCATCAATGCGGAACCATTGTTTGTGTATATTTTTACTCCATGCGCCCCTTCTGTCATCGGCGAAATACCTGCATCCCTTTCACCTTCAATATAATTCCGAATTTTGTTCACGAAAGGCGACAAAGAAACACTCCATCGCTTGCTCTCAAAACGAAGCAGGAAACTAATTTGCGCTGAACTTTCATTTTTCAAATCCGGCTTTCCTATATAATCATATCCATCGAGCCGATTGTAGAGGTAGTAGCCGAGCATTTCCTGAGAAGAAGGCAAGCGTTCGCCCCAACCTGATTGTAAGCCAGCAACAATTTTCCGGGATATTTTTCTTTCGTATTCAAGATAGACACTTCGAAGATTTTTCTGATATGTTGAATCCGCAGCGGGATAAAATATTTCAAGCTGCGCCAGTCCGAGAGGGTCCTTCATTTCGGTATAGCCAAAGTCCCATCTTCCACCCAGGGTAATTGCATTCAGACTATCAGGCTTCCACACAGGAGAAAGATAAATCCCGCCAACTTGCCTTTGTGTTTCGGGGAGTGTAAGCATATACATCGTGCTGCCTCCTTCGGGATACATGAACATTTCAGCAAAGAGTGTATTAGAATAATAATCAAAAGTTGATTTTAGGCTGAGTGATTTGGATAAATTAAACTTAAACTTCGCGGAAGAACCAGTGGTCTTACTAATACCCGGCATGTCCATGTGCATGGAAAGTCCGCTACGATCGCGATCATCCATCATGTGGCGGATTGAATTGCCATAGACCTTTACCTCCGCTTCCTGTAAGGTTGACTTAGCTGAATGATACTTCCAGGACAGAGATCCGATCCTTGCGTATGCATAACGAACATCCATGCTCAAAGCAGAAAAACCAATGTCAAGACCATTGTCTGTAATGTAATCGAGTTTGAGGGATTGAGAAATTGAGAGACGGTATTTCAGCGAAGCAGACAAATTATTTTTTTTGTACGATGAAAAAGGTACCACTTCTGCTCCACCCGCCTTGTAATTATCACTTTGCCTGTATACAGCATTTACTTTCGCTGCCCATCGATCATTTGAAATATCTACACCGGCAAAACCAAAAAACGAATTGGAGACACTATGATAAGTTGTTCCCGCCAAAGCGTTGACACTTCTTTCGCTGCTGAAATCGGGATTTTTTAATTTCATGTCAAGTGAACCACCGACGGTTGAACCATGTTCCGCTCCGCATGCCCCCGTTCCCAATTCAAAACTTTCGAGATTTTGAGGCTCCACATAAATTGTGACAGGATCCATCTTATCAGTACAGGCACCGAAAATCTTCATCCCATCCAGGGTTACATTCATCCGGCTTCCCGACAATCCGCGTATTCCCGGTTCCATGCCGAAATTACTGCGGCGGGTCATGCTTAAAGCAGGCAGGCGTGATAAAATTTCCTCTGTTGTAAATGACTTAATAGGTCGGTAAAAATTATATACAGGATCACCTTCACCGGAAACCGGTGTGATTTTTATTTCCGAAAGACAGACTGTCCATACTGAATCATGAGAGCAGCCATTCAGGCATTGTGACTGAGCTGATTTCACATTCAGCAAACAAATGCAATGAACCAGTAAAAAAACAATAAAGAAACTCCGCATAAGATTGAATTAAAACGGGCTTGCCTGTTAAGCAAGCCCGTATGTTCGATCAGGGAACAAGAGTTTCAAAAAACAAGGTATTGTTGACAATGGATGCTCCGGAAAGGAAGGTGAAATTAATATTCCATTCACCACTCATGGTATAATTGACAGTCCCCCTGTAATGTCCCATTCCAATATGGGTCGGATCAACATTATTTGGTGAACCGTGTCCCATGGAAACCATAATTGGATCGATTTCAACCGTCATGCTACTGTCCGCAGGCCAGGACATCCCCATTGCTCCTTTGCGGTGAATTACCACTTCCAGATCATTGAGTCCGACAACAGGTTTTTCAGGTTGCAGCATGGAAACAAATAATGTCTCAGCAGTGGTTAGTGAGATGAATGACTTGATGCGACTTACTGCAGGGTCAGTCACTGATACAGGAAATGTGGCAGTCCCCGACTTGCTGTTCTCAAGATTGTTGACCGTAATATTTAATTCCCAGGAACCGGACATGCTGCTCATGGTGAAAACCACCGCGCATGGATAAAGGCCATTTAATGATTGAGCACTAGCCGGACTTTCCGATGGCGATGAATGATTCATCGTACCCATGTCCATCATAGGATTCAGGACAGAAGTAGCAGATTTCACGGCGGCACCTGAAACTGAATCTTTTAAAAACAGGTATATTTTATTGTAGCCGGTGAGATAAGACACTTTAGACCAGATTTCCACCTTAGTTCCAGCTCCAGTCGCGTACCCTTCAGATAACAAGGTGAGACCGGCAGTAGGTGAAACAGGTGCGGGTTCGGTCGTATCATTGTCTTTATCGCAGGATGTGAATAAGATGCTGAATGACAGGAATAGATATATATATATTGAGAATTGTTTTTTCATTTTGGTTTTTTGTTAAATTAATTTGAAGGGGCATATGTATCGCAGGAGATTTACAAACTCATCTGCGCTCTTGTGCAACTATTCACAAAAGGCAGAATAAATTACTGCATCAAAAAATCAGGAAAAATATAAATGTCCTTTAGGAGGATGAAAAAAATCAGTGGATTTACTGAAGGAGTATGAAATTCCGGAAAAATCAGTGCAGGTCACTTTCTTTTCAGATGGGTTGAAAAACTTTGCAGCCTCAGATAAGATGACTGGAGATAATTCTGTTTTCAGAGAAGCTAAGGGAACATTCTTCTCCGATTCTTTTTCTTGTGTTTTTGCGAGTTGTTTATTCAGATGACACTTACCTTCGCACCTTTTCAGCGGTTTATCTTTGTTGATACACAGTGTCCTGGAGATATAAGCCTTGTTCTTATAATAATCCCCGATCAATCCCAGTTTAAGGATGGGCGGAAAAAGCATAGAACTGACCAACAGCAAGGAAAATAGTTTTCGTATTAACACGCTACAAAACTAAAGAATCTACCGGACTTTTCTTATGATATTCCTCATCATAAGAACGGCTTATACCTGCTATTATTAGAAGGTTATCTTAAATCCGACCCGGATAGGCATAATGTTGCCATTTTTTCAAAAATAATCAACATTTATCCTTTTTTTATCAATCCGTTAACATAAATTTCTAACTCTTCAATTGACAATTTCAACGCGCATATAAATCATGTCCTGTTTTCTTTTTATTCGTAAAAAATATATCCCAGAAGAAGGTACGATTTGAGATAAAGCAATCAGGTGAACTCCTTCCTGATAATGAGTTTCAGGAACTATGTCAATTATTTTCCCTGACAGATCCATCAAATCAATTGAAAAGCTCTCTGCTTTCTTTAATTCAACACGAATCTGTATCCGCCCGGCAGAAGGATTTGGGAAAACCGAAAAAACATAGTCCGCTACTTTTTCATTCACATCAAGAATAGTTGGCAATAAAGTAACTTGCCGAATCGCTTCGACACTATCTCCCAAATCATTATGGGTAAGTAAACGGATATAATAATTCCCGTGCGTTAATCCGTGAGTGTCCCAGTTGGCAAGAATTCCATGTCGCACCTCTGTTGTGATACCCGTATCAATTGGGATCCAGGTTCCGGAATTCGGAATCTGATAATACACTCCGTACTTATTGAAATTCATAAAGGATCCTTGTGGCCCATGGTCTATCCATGTGGAACCTGGGATTTGTACTGTACTTTCAGTATAAGTTACAGTTGGAGCATCGACTTGAAGAAACCATGCAGTTGCTCCGTCATTTACAACCGGGTCTGATGGCAAGCTGCTTTGCACAACCACAAGTAAAGAATTACCAATTGCCGCAGCACCACCATTGTTCACAGATCCATACGCGAATACCATGATCCCACTCTTTTCACTTCTTACTATGGATGCAACAGAAACATTCGATGCAAAGGTAATACCTGATTCACTCGCCCAAAAATATCCACCTGAGCCGTCGCAATAGAAACTATTAGCTGTTATTCTTGAATTTCCCATAGCACCAACTTCGCCAAGAATACAACCACTTATATTTGCCTGCGAAGAATCAAAAAGATAAACGCTCCATGTTTGAAGTTGGGAGTTTATCAAACTTAAATTTCTATCTGAGAGGGGTGCTATGAAATTACTGTAATTCGAATTGTTAACCAGTCCGGAGATACTTATTGAATCTCCCCGATTAAGCCACAGGCCAATTGCCCGAATCGTTGAGTTTGAAAGAGTGACGTCTGAACCATTTTCAGGCATGATGGCCCACATTACATCAGAACAGGAGTCCAGTTGTACCGAATAACCGACACCCTGTATTCCCGAAATAAGATTGCTGAAGCTATAAGTCGGAACTATTGCTCCGGCAGGAAATTGGTGTTGAATAATGGAAGAATCCGGCAGATGATGCCAGACTAAAAGTGTTGATGTATTTCGAAAATATACTGTTGAATTTCCTGTGCAAATATACTCGCCTCCAAGGTCATTTCCGTCACAAAATAAATTTGCATATCCATAAATACCGGCTGTTGTCCAGTCAGCATGGTGCACATTCCGCAATACTGCTTCTGCATTTCCAAAAGCAATAAAATTATGAGACATCCCTCCGAAATCCAATGTGCTGTTTTGAATATTTAAAACAGTTGTATCAGTGATTAAAATACTTCGCTGATAAAAATATTGTTGCGGGAAGAATAATGTAGATGAATCAGCCCATACTTGACCATGCCCAATTACAAACAAATCGCCATTAATTTCAGCATTGGCATGATCAAAGATCAACACACCATCCTGAAGTACAATGATGGGGCCATTATTGGACCAGCTTCCGCTAATATGTACTGTATCACCTGGCAGGTATCCGACAATCAGTGTGTCATTTATCATGCGCTGCCCGGCTTTTAATTGCTGTAGTTGCTTGCATGTGGCTAGAAGTTGTTCATTGTCAATTACTTTTTTAAGGCCGGATGAAGCAGCTGACTCACGCCTACTCTCCACACCGGAATCCATAATTACCTGAGAACCTAAAAAAGATTCTTTCAATCTGGCATTGATATTCATGCTTGAAAAGTTGAAGCCGGGCGCTATTCCAGTAGCTTCCTGCCCGGCGATCAATTCAAAGGAAAAGCTGCAACAGAGAAAGGTCGCTATCACCGCGGATAGTACTAAGGTTAGTTTCATTTCACATAGTATTAGAATCTCGAAATTACTTAATTTAGTTGATCGGTAAAGCCGGATTTGTATAATTATGCGGTTTTTTAGCCATGAATATGATCCTAATCATGTTTATTCCAGCTATATAAAATCACCTTTATGGGCTTAAATCGGAAAATAGCATGGCATACACTTTTCAAAATCTCAGCATCACAAAAATCTCTGTAATCGGAGCAGGACAAATAGGGCCAGATATTGCCTTACATTTCGCGAAATCCCTTTCGCCCTATGGAGTAAGTGTTAATATTATTGACATTTCTCCGGAAGCTCTGGAGAAAGCACAGACAAAAGCGTATAAAAAAATTCAAAAAGGACTTGAAACAGGAGCATTCAAACCGGAACAAGCGGAGAAGATTAAAAAAGCATTGATCTTTTCTTCCGAATATGAAAATATAAAAGGTTCCCAGCTCGTGCTGGAAGCCGCGACTGAAGACGAAAATATTAAAGATAAAATTTTTCGCCAGGTAGAATCTCTTACCGACGACAATTGTATTTTTCTTTCCAATTCATCTCATATGCAACCGGAGGTGATTTTTCGAAACATAAAAAATAAATCACGCAGTCTGGTCGCACATTATTTTTTCCCAGCCGAAATAAATCCGGTTGTTGAATTATGCCCGGGAAAAGAAACGGATGGACGTCTTTTAAATCTTTTGCTCGGGTTTTATGAAGCCATAGGGAAAGTACCCATAAAAGTAAAAAGTTCTTACGGCTACGCCATCGACCCGATTTTTGAAGGCCTTTGCCAAATCGCGATTATGTGTCTGGAAAAGGGATGGGGAAATGAGAAGGAAATAGATACCGCGGCCATAAAAGCTTTGGGATTGGGTGTTGGTCCCTTTACCGCGATAAATCTTACCGGAGGAAATCCTATCGTCGCACATGGTTTAGATGAAATGGGAAAGTTAGTCATGCCCTGGTTTCATACACCTAAATTTCTTCAGGAGAAAAACCAGAAGAAAGAAGGGTGGAATATTGCCCAACGGGGAGAAAAAGTTGAACTCTCCCCGGAGAAAGAGGATAAACTTACCAAAGAATTTAAGGGTGGATATTTTGCCCTGGCATCCTACATGTTGGATACCGGGATTGTTGATATCAACGACCTGAACATGGCTTGCGAACTATCACTCGCGATTAAGGCTCCTTTCAGCTTTATGAACAAAATCGGTATCAGCAAAGCTCACGAATTGGCAAAATCTTTTTGCGCCTCTCATCCCTCCTTCCCCTTTCCCAAAATTTTGGAAAAAGCAAAATCTGACGGTGGATGGAAATTACAAGACATTCTCTGCACTCAACGTGATGCTGTTTTAATTATTACGATTCGCAGACCAAAAGTTTTAAATGCATTGAATCTGGAAGTGCTTGGTCAGATAAAAAAGGAATTAGAAAAAGTAAAGAATGATAATTTAATTCAAGCCGTAGTAATTACGGGATTTGGAACAAAAGCATTTGTTTCGGGTGCCGATTTGAATATGCTGGCATCCCTCAAAACACCGGAAGAAGGATACAACAACTCACGTACCTTTCAATCTGTATTAGATTACATTGAAAATTATTCCAAACCTATTGTATGCGCCATGAACGGTTTTGCATTTGGGGGTGGTAATGAGATAGCACTGGCCTGTACAACACGCATTTGTAAAAAAGGATTACCCGTCCTAGTATGCCAGCCAGAAGTGAATCTGGGATTTATTCCGGGTGCCGGTGGAACTCAGCGTTTGCCGAGAATTGTGGGAGTTGAAAAAGCGGCAGAAATTTTACGTACCGCAAGAAATGTTTCCGCAAAAGAGGCTGTCGAAATCGGATTAGTTCACAAAGAAGTTGAAGGAGATTTAGTGAACGAAGCCATTTTATTTGCCAAAAAAATTGTGAATGGTGAAATAACCGTGAAAACAATTTCAAAAGATTCTATTGCAAGCAACGGGAATCCAAAACAACTGGATCTTGGACATCTCAGCAAAAAAATTGACGCGATTCTGGTGAAGGCCATCTACGAGGGCTCGCATTTAAGTTTGAAAGAAGGGCTGGATTTGGAATCACGGATGTTTGGCGAATGTCTTTTGACAGAGGACATGAAAATTGGTTTGGAAAATTTCAAGTCAAACGGACCCAAGGTAAAAGCGAATTTTATTCATAAATAGAATGAAATATAATGTAGGCATTGATATTGGCGGAACATTTACGGATTTGATTTGTGTCTCATCCGCGGGTAAGACTATTATCCACAAAATACTTTCCACACCGCAGGATCCCTCGGTGGGGTTTATCAATGGAATTCGCGAAACCGCGGAAATGGCAGGTGAAACCTTTGAAACATTTATCTCTTCCATTGATACGATTGTGCATGGCACTACTGTCGCCACGAATGCCTTACTTACTTTGAAAGGTGCAAAAACAGTGCTCATCACGACGAAAGGATTTCGGGATGCATTGGAAATGAGAAGAGGAATACGTGAGGAGCAATATAACAATCATTATAAAAACGTACTTCCGCTTGTCCCCCGGTATTTACGACTAACTGTTGATGAAAGAATTGACGCGGAAGGGAAAATACTGAAATCATTCAAGGAAAAAGAGCTTCTTCCAATTATTAAAAAAATCAAAGAAGAAAAAGCGGAGTCTGTCGCTGTTTGTTTCATGAATTCGTACAAGAATCCTACTCATGAAAAACAAGCGTTAAAATTTCTTCGTAAAAACCTGAAAGGCATTTTTATTACGGCTTCCTTTGAGGTGCTTCCCTCCATTCGTTTTTATGAAAGAGTAAGTACTACAACCGTCAGTGCATTTGTTGGTCCGATTGTGTCGAAGTATCTCGATAATCTCACAAAGAAATTAGCAAGCGTCCATTTTAAAGGAACTTTGTTGATCATGCAATCTAACGGCGGAGTTGTTGTACCCGAACAGGTCAAGAAAAATCCGGCTGTCACAGTTTTATCCGGTCCGGCAGCTGCGCCAACCGCCGGCGCATTCTATTCCAATATGCTGGGTTATAAAAATTGCGTCACTGTGGATATGGGTGGGACCAGTTTTGACGCGGCTATCGTAATAAACAATCAATGTGTAACAAGCACTGAAGGAAATATTAATCGCTATCGCATAGCACTGCCATCACTCGACATCATTACGATCGGGGCGGGTGGTGGAAGTATCGGATGGATAAATGAAGGTGGTTTATTGCAGATGGGGCCGCAAAGTGCAGGTGCATTGCCCGGGCCGGTTTGCTATGGACGTGGCGGAACCCTTCCAACCTGTACCGATGCCGATCTGATTCTTGGCTACCTTAATCCTGATTTTTTTGCAGGTGGAAAATTAAAACTCAATAAAGCAAATGCGGAGAAAGCGATAAAAAATGAATTGGCTTCAAAACTGGGATTATCCGTATTGGAAAGCGCGGCCGGAATGTACCGCATCATCAACAGCAATATGGCACAGGGCGTCCGCGAAATTTCTGTTGAACGCGGTTATGATCCGAGAGAATTTTTATTTATCGTTGCCGGAGGAGCCGGCTCCATACACTCTTCCGAAATTTGCAAAGAATTGGAAATACCTATGTTTCTTGTTCCAAATGTTTCATCCATATTCTGTGCCGCCGGAATGCTATTAGGCGATTTAAAACACGATTACATTCGCTCCTATTTTACCTCATTCAAGAAACTTGACAGAAAATTGTTTCTTTCGCGCTTTGATGAAATGAAGGAAGAAGGTATCAAGGCCTTGCTTGTTGAAGAAGGCGTTGCACGGGAACAAATTTCGTTTCATCCCATTCTTGATATGCGTTATCTGGGTCAATACCATGAAGTGCAAATAGAAGCATCATGGGATGATGTGATGGACTATAATCTAACTAATATAATTGAATTATTCCACAAAGAACATAACCGGCAGTTTGGTTATTCACTAAGAGAAGAAGAAACAGAAATGGAACTTATTAATTTACGCTTGCGTGTGATCGGCAAAACTGACAAACCAAATTTTCTTTCCCGAAACACAAAAAGTATTTCAGCAGAAGCGGCAATTAAAGGCCATAGAGAAGTTTATATTCCTGAATTGAACAGGATGAAAAAAGTTCCACTTTACGATGGCGACAAACCAATTTTCGGGTCGAGAATAGAAGGCCCATGTGTTATTGAAAAAATAACTACCTCAGTTTTTGTAAGCGAAAATTACAATTGCGAGGTGGATGATTTCGGGTCATTTCTAGTCTACGAAAAGAAGCTGTTTCCAAATGGATTCAAATTGAAAAGAAAACTTACTGAACTCAATGAAAGTTGATAAAATATTAGTTTCTATTTTTCAGCGCGCCTTCAAATCCATTACGGATGAGATGAGTATTTCGCTGACAAAAACCACGCGCTCTCCAATTCTATGCGAAGCGAAGGATTTTGTGACAGGGTTATACGATGCGAAAGGTCAAATGTTGGAGCAAACAGAAAACCTGCCGATATTATCCTTTTCTCTGGGGCCGGTTTGCAAAGTAATAATTGAACAGTACGGAAATGACATTCATGAAGGAGATGTGATCATTCACAACGATGTTTTCTCCATGGGAAACCAAAACAACGATGTGGCCATTTTCAAACCAATTTTTAGCGGACAGGTCTTGGTGGGCTGGTCTGCCGCAAAGGGACATCAAGCGGATATTGGCGGTGCGGTGCAAGGTGGTTACAATCCAAACGCCACAGAAGTCTGGCAGGAAGCGATACGGATACCCGCTGTTAAATTATTCGAAAAAGGAAATCTTCGTAAAGATGTCTGGAATTTGATTTTTGCCAATATCCGTCTTCAAATGGTGCAGGAAGATATCAAGGCCCAAATTGGCGCATGCACTGTTGGAGAAAGAAGATTACAAGCTTTTATTGACAAATACGGATTAGAAATTTTTGAAGCCCACAAATCAGCTTTGTTTGACGCTACTGAAAAAATGATGCGGTCAGAAATAAAGAATATACCCAATGGCGTGTATAAAGGGAAGAGCATGGTATATTATGACGGGAAACACAAAGGAAGCAAATTTCCAATCCGGACAGAAATCACGGTAAAAAATGAAGAGATCATTTTTGACTTTTCAAAATCCTCTCTGCAAACAAAAGGTTTTGTAAACGGCACCTATACATCCACCTGTTCCGCCATCACGCTCACTTTTTTGCAAATGGTAAATCCGAATATTCCTCACAATGAAGGAATGATTAAACCATTAAAATATATTGTACCTGAAGGAACCATTCTGAATGCCTCCTATCCTGCCGCTACGACTTTTGGAAATCATCTGTGCCCGCAAGTGGCAGATGCAATTTTTAAAGCATTGGGCCCTGCTATTCCGGAAAAAGTTACCGCCGGCTGGAATCACTTGTTGTGTTCCCTCTTTACAGCTAATCACCCGCGTACGGGGAATAAATACGTAGACATTTGCTTCCTGGGAATGAAAGGCGGCAGCGGCGCACTGAAAGGCGATGACGGATACGACCACATCGGAATGATTGACGCCTCCGGCGGTGTGTTGGATCAGGATTATGAAATGTATGAACAGCAAACTCCGCATACCATTATTCAACATGAGTATTTATGCGACTCGGGCGGTGCAGGACAATGGCGCGGTGGTCTTGGAACCGTCACACAAATACTGCTGAAAGGTGAAGATATTACAATGGTTGTCTTTGGTGATGGTGATGTAGAAACAAATTATGGATTATTTGGCGGAAAAGGAAGTGTATTGAATAAGATTGAATTGAAATACAAAAACGGCAAGAAATTAATTCCGATGAGCAAGGATATGATTCATGGAATTCCTGACAAAACACATTATTTGCAAATAGCCGGAGGTGGCGGAGGGTATGGAAACCCGAAGAAACGTGATAAAGAAAAAGTAATGAATGATTTATTAAACGAAGTGATTTCAAAGGAGGTTGCAAGTAAAATATATGGAATGAAATTTCCGAAAAGCAAAAATCAACTTTCCAATTTTTAAAACAAATGGGACACAAAACAATTCTCCCCGATGGATGGCCGTTGCCCAAAGGGTATTCCAATGGAATCTTAGCCGGAAAAGGACAAGTTCTTTTTTTAGCCGGGCAAGTTGGATGGGATGAGCAAGAGAAATTTGCAAGCGAAAAACTTGTTCCTCAATTTGAACAAGCACTGAAAAACATCCTGACAATAGTTGAAAAAGCGGGAGGCAGACGCGAAGACATTTGTAAGATGACCTGTTTCTGCAAAGATCGTGAACAATATCTGATATCAAGAGGGGAATTAGGTTTGGTTTGGAAAAATGTCATGGGAAAGCACTATCCCTGCATGAGTATGATTTTCGTCGTGGATCTTCTGGATCACCCTGCGCTGATTGAAATAGAAGCGACCGCGGTTATTCCTGAGAAATTCGAATAAACATAAACTACATTCGCGGTACCATGGACTTTGAATTAAACGATATACAAAAACAAATTCAACAGACCTTTCGTGATTTTACGGACAGAAAGGTAAAACCTGCTGCCAGAAAAATAGACGAAGACAAAAAATTTCCAAAAGAGCTTTTCCAAGAAGCCGGCGACCTTGGGTTTTTCGGAATGCGTTATCC
Source organism: uncultured Flavobacteriales bacterium (assembly GCA_964355885.1). Classification (GTDB taxonomy): domain Bacteria; phylum Bacteroidota; class Bacteroidia; order AKYH767-A; family 2013-40CM-41-45; genus QQVM01. The sequence continues at coordinate 16,221 of CAYHFJ010000010.1, read as the reverse complement.
GGAAAGTGCGGGGGGAAACGGATCTGATGTAGTTTCGTATTCTTTGGCCGTTATGGAATTAGCCAGAGGGTCTCTTTCGCTTGCCGCTGCTTGCACGATGCAATCACTCATGGGAACCTATTTTCTTTATCGTTTTGGCGATCATGAAATCAAAGAAAAATATTTCTCTGAAGCATTAAATGGAAATAAAATCGGAGCCATTTGCATGACTGAACCCAATGCAGGAAGCGATTTGATGGCCATAAAAACCATGGCCAAAGTTACCGGTGATGGTTTTATTCTGAATGGACAAAAAATCTGGGTGACATCAGCTCCTGTCGCGGATTTTTTTACAGTGCTTGCAAAGACAGATAACCACGAACAACTCTCTATTTTCTTTGTCCCGAAAATTCTGAATGGTGTATTGATTGGTAAAAATATTGAAAAGATGGGAGTTCGCGGGTCAGTGACCAGTGAAGTTAGCTTTACAGACGTGAAACTTCCAAGAAATTATTTACTCGGAGAGATTGGTGAAGGAACAAAGTGTCTGCGTGAAATTTTAGCTGAAATCAGAATTATGACAGCGGCACTTGCCATGGGTGTTGCCACTGCCGCCTATGAAGAGTCCATGAAATATGCCAATGAACGTTTTCAATTTGGGAAACCAATTGGAAAATTTCAGGCAGTACAAATGAAGTTTGCCGAAATGGCAGTGCAATTGGAAACAGCGAAACATTATGTTTTGTATGCGGCAACATTAAGCGACAAAAATCTTCCCCGGCAAAAGGAGTCTATGATTGCCAAACTATACGCGTCTGAATGCGCGGTGAGTATCTGTGATGAAGCATCGCGGGTCATGGCCTCATACGGTTATGCCGTAGAATATAATATTGAAAGGTACTTGCGAGATTCCAGGTTTACCCTTATTGGCGGGGGCACCTCGGAAATATTGAAAATAAATATTGCAAAAGAATTAGGATTATAATATGAGTTATATAAATTCATACGGAACCGCATTGCCTCATTTCAGAATTGAGGACACCACTCTTCATCCGGGAGGAAAGAAGGGGCTGACGAAAACCATTTGCTTTTCCGATGAAGATCTTATCACATTGGCCTTTGAATCGGCAACAAATTGTCTGGTAAATTCTACTATCAACAATCTAAAACCTGCAATTGATTGTATTCTTTTCGCCACCTCAACTCCGGTATTTAAAAACAGATACCACGCATCCTTTCTTGCTGATTTGCTAAATCTTCCACTGGGGATTTTAGCACTTGATTTTATCAACTCGGCACGGAGCGGAACAGACGCCTTGTTAACAGCAAATGAACTCATTGATTCCGGAAAATACAAATGCATTTTGGTTGTGGCGGCCGATGTTCATTTCCCATCCATCGGGAAAGAACTTTCCACTCCTTTTGGACATGCCGCATGTTCTTTGTTACTCAGTACTGAAACAGGAATTGCAGAAATTACTTCCGCAAAATCAATCAGCTCCTCGTTTGCCGAAGAATTTTCATACAAAGGAAATGACATTCAATATGACCCAAGATTCAGCAGAGATACCGGTTTTAAAACAAACCTGATTTCCTCATTAAAAAAGCTTGTATCAAATCCGAAATCATTTGACGCCGTAATTCTCAACTCTCTCTATTCACGAATTGCGGGTGGAATTTTTTCAAAAGCTGAATTTGAAGAGAAACAACTTGTAAAGGATACCCTACTTGCTAAAATCGGCAATACCGGTGTCGTCCATGCTTTGCTTCTTCTTATAAATGAAATTGAAAATGCAAAGAAAAATATATTACTCGCTAATTACAGCAATGGAACAAACCTGTTTGAAATAAAATATCAGAATTCAGTTGCAGAAAATACATTTCAAAATCAATTGCAGAATTTTGAATTAATTAATTCTTATCAGGATTATTTACTGCTGCGTAAAGCCGGGAATTTTAGTTCGATAAATTATGAGACAAAAGAAATGTTCTCCTCCGAAATGATGGAAGAACGGGAGAAAGAAACCTTGCGATATCTTATTGGCCTAAAATGCGAAAAATGCGGGACGATTTATTTTCTGAAATCCGCCCGTTGTAAAAAATGTAAATCGGATGTATTTTCAAAAGTTCAATTATCCAGAAATGGTACCATATTTACTTACACACACGAACATTATTTTCCTGTATCATTCCCTCCCCTCAACATGCTTGTAATTGATTTGGAGGACGGCGGAAGACTTACGGTTCAACAAACGGACACCATGTATCCGGAAAGAAATTCAGCGGATATTGGATCAAATGTACACCTGGTATTGAGAAAGATGATTGAAAATGATATCAGACCAAATTATTTCTGGAAAGCAATACTACGATGAGTAAAGCCGGCGACATTGCAATTATTGGAACAGGTGTAACAAAATTTGGCGAACTTTTTCATCAAAGTTATGATGATTTGGTTCGCGAGGCCGCATTGCAGGCTATTGCCGATGCGCAGATTTCCATGGATGATATTAATGCGGCCTGGCTCTCGACCGCTTTTCCGGAAATCGGAGTCTTCAAAGGTAGAAGCGGAATGGATTTATGTGAACCACTTTCCTTGTACAACATTCCTGTAACACGGGTTTCCAACTTTTGCGCTTCGGGTGCGGATGCGATTCGCAATGCTGTTAATTCGCTGCGTGCCGGCGAATGTGATGTGGCAATGGCACTTGGAGTCGAAAAACTTCGTGACCGTCAGCCGCAGGATAGCATTGTGAAAATGATGGTGGAATACGGACATCCGTTTTTACAGAAAGGATTTACCGCTGCTGGAACATTCGCCGTCTATGCAAATCGCATGATGAAGGTATATGGTGTAACTCGTGAAGATATTTCAAGCATTTCTGTAAAGAATCATTTTCATGGCGAGATGAATGAAAAGGCGCATCATCGCAAGGCCTGTTCACTTCAGGAAGTCATGGCTTCGCCCATGGTCGCTGATCCGCTTACGGTTATGGATAGTTGTCCGACAACTGATGGAGCCGCATGCGTCATCATGGTTCGTGCGGAAAATGTCGATACACTAAAGCAAAATCCTGTTTATATAAAAGGTATTGGACTTTCCATTTCAACCGGTTGGGATTTGCCATTCTTCGACCCCAATCACGACTTTCTATCTTTTGAAGCGACACGCAGTGCGGCAAAAATGGCATATATGCAGGCCGGTATAACAAATCCCATTGATGAGATTGATTTAATCGAGGTGCATGATTGTTTTTCCATCGTTGAGCTACTCACCTATGAAGATCTCGGACTTTGCAAACAAGGGGAGGCAAAGGATTTAATTCGGGGAAAAGAAACTCAGCTCGGAGGAAAAATTCCTGTGAATGTGAGTGGCGGATTATTATCCTGCGGTCATCCCGTTGGTGCCACCGGTATACGAATGGTGAATGAAGTAGTGAATCACCTTCGGGGAAAAGCAGGCTATAGGCAGGTAAAGAACGCGAAGAGAGGATTAACGCACAACATTGGAGGGCCGGGGGCGATTGCTTCTGTTATCATTCTTGAAAAATAAAACTGATAAAAGCCATTCAGCATCCCTCCATGCACCCTCATGAAAGCCACGTCTGCCATTTAGTTTCCACCTGCCCCAGGTGACAGGAAAATCACTACACCTTTCTGATAAATTCGTTAAAAACGAGCACTTCTCCCTGTGTTTTAAACCTTTGGCTAGGATGTTATATGAGGTAAATCATAGTTTTCACAGCAAATTGAAAATACATTTGTTTGGGTTCGTCAGGACTTTGGGGTTAGTGTAGGCCATTCAGACTGGATTAAATGTGCGGTTATAAGCACACCATAACAAGTAATCGTGCAGAAAGATAAAGGTGAATTTGTTAGACATGCCAATTGTTGCATAGGCAGCGATATATATCGCTGCCTTCCTGTAAGGATAATGTGATTGAGTTGGCCACATTGCATGAATGTAAAGGGCTATCCTTTTGTTCAAAGTGCTGTTGACGGTTGCAGCGGGTGCACAAATTGTGTGATTGTTTGCTGTGATGGCGCTACTACGATTTACTAGAGTGAAAGCATAATTGCATCCATCGATAATCCAAAATAAATCACAATACATGATGATAATAAACAATCAGCTATGAAAGTGCTATTGGCAAAACCAGGTCTTGACGGTCACGATGTAGGTGTGAAAGTCCTTGCACATGCGCTCAAGGCAGCAGGTCATCAGGTTGTCTATACAGGATTGAGAAAATCCATCACGGCAATTGTAAATAAAGCGAAAATAGAGAATCCGGATGTAATCGGTTTATCCATCCTGTCCGGGACACATCAGGTTCTCTGCGAAATGATGCAGGACGAAATGCAAAAAAATAATTTAAAAATCCCCTGGATTGTGGGTGGTAATATTCCTGTGGAAGATGTGAACGCGCTTCGAAAAACCGGAGCGGCAGAGGCCTTCCCAACCGGAACACTCATTGCAACAGTAGTAGGTTATATCAGCAATTTTAAAAAATAATTCTAAGCATGGAATCCAAAGTAGTCAATTCTACAAAGGAAGAAATTAAAAAGGTATTTCTGGAATCAGGTCTGGAAGTGAAGCCACTCTATACTTATCGTGACGAATATAAAAACGATCCTGAATTTAATGAAGAATTCCCGGGACAGTATCCGTTTACGCGGGGCATTCACCCCCTGATGTACCGCAAACGTCCGTTCACTATTCGTCAGTATGCAGGTTTTGCTTCACCTGAGGAAACCAATGAACGATTTAACTTCTTAATTAAAAATGGACAAACAGGGTTGAATGTCGCGTTTGATTTACCCACGCAATGCGGATTGGATTCCGATGATCCCCTGGCAAGGGGTGAAGTCGGAAGGGTAGGAATGGCGATTGACACCCTTGAAGATTTTGAAATCGCTTTTAACGGAATTGATTTAGATAAAATTACCGTTTCCCTGACTATCAATGGATCCGCGATAATATTAATGGCAATGTATTTTGCACTGGCAGAAAAAAGAGGGTATGATCTGAACAAGCTTCGTGGCACAGCACAAAATGATATTCTCAAAGAATTTATCGGAAGAGGAACATGGATCTTTCCTGTTGATTCCTCCGTGAAATTGGTTGTTGACACAATTGAATACTGCGCGAAAAATGTTCCGAAATATTCTCCTGTGAGTGTTTGCGGTTACCACATCCGTGAATCAGGGGCAAATCCTGTGCAGGAAATGGCTTATGCTTTTTGCATCGCGAAAGCGTATTCAGATGAAACAATGAAACGCGGAATTGACATTGATGAGTTTGCCTCGCGACTTTCCTTCAACTTTGATATATATGGAAATTTATTTGAGCAGATCGCGAAATTCAGAGCAGGAAGAAGATTGTGGGCAAAAATAATGCGCGAAGAATATCAAACTAAAAAAGAGGAATCCTGTTGGATGCGGATGATTGCCGGTGGCGGAGGTGCGGGCCTTACCAAAGAACAACCTGAAAACAATATCGTGCGAACTGCCTATTACGCGTTAATAAGTGCACTGTCGGGAACGCAAACAATGGCACTCTGTACCTACGACGAAGCATTCACCATTCCTACTGAAAAATCGGCGGAAATAGCGTTACGCACAATGCAGATTATGATCAGTGAAATGGGCATCTGTGATACTGTGGATCCGCTGGGTGGATCCTATTATGTAGAAACCCTCACCAATGAAATGGAATCCGCTATAAGAAAAGAAATGGCGAAGGTTGATGAGCAGGGAGGAATTATGAGTGGGGTGGAAAGCGGAAAAGTTCAGGAAGTTGTTTCAAAACAAGCTTACGAACGGGAGAAAGCCATGCAAGACGGAAAAATTCTTAAAGTAGGGTTAAACTGTTTTACGAAAGAAGAAGAAAAACGTACAGTGGAATTTCACCCTTACAATTCTGAGGCGGCAGAAAATCAGGTCAAGAAATTAATTAAAAAAAGATCTGTAAGAAATAATGAAAAAGTTGATCAGCTGTTAGAAGCAATTCATCAGGACGCGAAGAAAAATGTAAATCTCATGCCTTCCATTATTGCAGCTGTAAAAGAATATGCTTCGGTTGGAGAAATTACAGGCGTGTTAAAAAAAGTGTACGGAGAGTATGATGAACCAATTTTCTTTTAGTCATTCGAAGCAAATGCTTGGAGAAATAATACAATGAAGGGTCAAAGAACTATATTGAGTCTGGAACAGGCATTGGCTTTACCCTTCGCAACCCAGCGCATGGTACATCAGGGCTGGAGAGTAATTCGTATTGAATCACCGGCAGAAGATGGCGGCACTAATGCCGGTGATCCAAACCGATATATTGGTGCTGATTTAGGATTTCACGATTTACATTCCTACTACATCGCTCCGAATATTGGCAAGGAGGCAATTACTATAAATCTCAAAAAGAAAGAGGGAAAAGAACTTCTTTTGAAAATTATTAAGGAGTTGAAAGTAGATGTATTCATGTGCAACACACTGCCGCTACGCTACAAACAACTCGGAATAGATTTTGATACTCTAAGCCAGGCAAACCCTGATATTATCTGGTGTGGCATCTCCGCGCTGGGTCCCAATTATCCCGATCGGGCGGGCTATGACCCTGCCTTACAAGCATTGATGGGATATACTTATTTAACGGGCGAACCCGATGGAACACCCGTTCCTTGCGGCATTCCGGTTATTGATTTAAAAGCGGGGGATGAAGCATTCATACAGGTACTGCTCGCGTTGATGGAGAAGAAATCAGGAGGAAAGGAAATTCACATTTCCATGGCACAATGTGCGGCAAGCTGGCTGATTACGGCGTTGCCACAGCTCGAATTTGTAAAAAGCGATAATGATCTATTTAGACGCAGTGGAAACGAGCACCGCAGTTTTATTCCTTGTAACGTCTATCCTACAAAAGACGGAATGGTGTACCTCGCCATAGGAAACGATTCTCAATGGCTAAAATTTGCTTCTCAAAAAGATTTCGAATCATTGGCCCGTGAAAGCAGGAAAACAAATGCGGGAAGAATGCTGGAAAAGGAGGATATCTATAAGGAGATTGGCGCATTGACTAAAAACTTTTCCACCAAAGAATTTGTCGATTTATGTCTGAATATCAATCTCTCCGTTTCCCCGGTAAGCACTACAAAGGAAGTTGCTTCACTCGAATTTGTTTCAAGGAAACTAATAAAAACAAAATTACCAGACGGGAAAACGGTTTCGCTTTTCCCTCCTGCAGCTGAAACTGACTTTTTGAAAATAAATCATAATATACTTCCCTGCGCTCCTCGACTTGGCGAACAAAATCACACCATTTTATCCGAAGCAGGTTATTCAGAAACAGATATCAGTATTATGAAAGAAAATAATGTAATATAAAATGCTGGAGCGCACTAAAAACATTTTAACTACTCATACTTCACCTTACAAAACCTGTGTAATGGGGAATGAAGGGATTGCCAGGGCGGCACTCGAGGCGGGAGTGAATGGTGTGTTCGCTTATCCGGGAACTCCTTCTACAGAGATTTCTGAGATTTTTAATCACGTCAACAAATTTCAAGATAATAGTTCCAATAAAGAAAAATATCCCGACCTCACTTCGCATCCGGTATATTTTGAGTATAGTATTAACGAAAAAATAGCTTTGGAAAAAGCCATTGCGTTTTCTATTGGAAATAAAAGTGCTCTCTGCGTGATGAAAAATGTGGGGATGAATGTAGCCAGCGATGCCCTTATGTCGGTTACTTACCAGACCATTGTAGCTCCATTAGTCATTGTAGTATGCGATGATCCAGGTTGTCATTCAAGTTCCAACGAACAGGACTCCCGCTATTGGGGCCCCATGGCATCAGTTCCTGTGTTTAATCCTGCCAGCCCAGCCGATGCGTATAACATGGTTAAACAGGCATTTGAACTCTCAGGAAAAATAAAGTTGCCGGTAATTGTGCGTACGACAACGCGTGTCTCGCACACGCGTGGAATGATTACTTACGGGAATATTCATCATAAAATTCGTGAAGCGAAATTCGATCGCCTGCCAGAGCATATCAACATTCCTGCACGTACAGCGACAGCGCATACAAGGCTCCTCGATACATTAAAATCAGAACCGGTACTCACTTTTTTAGAGAATAACAGCCGGATTTTACTGAATGAAAACAAAGCCGCACTGGGAATCATCAGCAGTGGAGTGGCGACAACGTATGTGACAGAAATTTTAAGTCAGAATAATTTATCCGGACATGTTAATCTTCTCGACTTAGGTCTGATTCATCCTTTTCCGGAAAAAGAGGTTTTGGTTTTTCTTACTAAAGGATTTGAAAAAATACTTATACTGGAAGAATTAGATGCCCTTGTTGAATCATCTGTCCGAAATATTGCACAGAGAAATAATCTTCAGTTGACTATTTTAGGAAAAGGATTTTCAGGGCTGTCCTCCACAGGTGAATTTTCAATCGATATCATAAGTGAAGTCTTAGAAAACTTCACGGGTGTATCATTTGAAAAATATAAAAATATACCTCTCGAAAATTACGAAGTATTTCTTTCTAAACTTCCGCCTCGCCCACCAACTTTATGCGCGGGTTGTCCGCACCGTGCCACCTATTACCTATTAAAACTTGCCATTCCCCGCGAGCAAAGCGAATTGATAATGTGCGGTGATATTGGTTGTTTTGGATTAGGAGCTTTGCCTCCCTTGAAAATGATTGACACCATCAATCACATGGGCATGAGTATTTCCATGGCTCAAGGTCTGTATGAGTCATTTCAATCTTCTGAAAAAAATAAAAAAGTCGTCGCGCTGCTGGGAGATGGGACATTTTTTCACAGCGGACTTTCTTCCCTTGTGAATGCTGTGTATACAAAAGCGAATATTTTGGTGATCATCTTTGATAACCGAACTATCGGAATGACAGGCCACCAGCCGCATCCGGGAGCCACACGGTCTCCTAAGTATCACGAAATTGATATCCCTCCCTTACTGAAAGGTTTAGGGATTGAAGTAGTTGAAACCATCAACCCCTTCAATATAAGCGATAGTTTTGAAAAGGTAAACAAAGCGATGGCACATTCCGGGGTATCTGTACTTATTTCAAAAGCACCTTGCATTTTCCTTCCCGATTTTAAAGATACAATGGTGAAGAAAATGAGAATTGTGGTTGATCCTAATCTCTGTAACACATGCGCTAATCATGAGGACAAGTCGCTTTCTTGTTCGCGTTGTTATGCGCCGAAATACAACCTATCCAGAGCAAAAGCAAAATTACTTGCTGAGATATCGATTTCGGGAGAGGAACAACTTTGTCCTGCCAACATTTGCAATCATGGCTTTTTTAATTCTATCCTGGAAGGCGATTACAAATCCGCTATTGAAATTGTACGGGATAAAATGCTGTTTGCCAGAACGTGTGGAGACATCTGCCATCGCCCATGTGAGCTCTTTTCAAATGAAACGAATGTTGTACCCATAAAGAAATTAAAACACTTAGTTTCCGATGATGAGGAACTTTTTCATGATTTTTCCCTTCCAATAAAAAGAGCGAGAAATGCAGCCAAAAAAAATAAAACAGTTGCCATTGTTGGTGCAGGGCCAGCCGGACTGAGTGCGGCGTATGATTTAATTCAATCAGGATACACGGTAAGCATTTTTGAAAAGGAAAAAAAAGCAGGAGGGATGGTGACTTATGCCATTCCTGATTTCAGAATGGATAAAACAGCCTTTGATTATGAGGCAATGCAATTAGCGGAAATGGGTGTAACATTTCATTTTAACACTTCTCTTGGCCGGGATATTTCTTTGGAGAAACTATCAAAAGAATACGATTCAGTAATTCTTGCCATAGGTTTGAGCAAATCGAAATCCCTGGATTTGATTGAAAATAATATTCCCGCTAATAAAAAGAATGATGCTCTTTCATTCCTTAAATCCTTTAATCTGAAAGAAAAAACCATCATACCGGGTTCAAAGGTTTTAGTAATTGGCGGGGGTAACAGTGCCATTGACGCGGCACGAACTGTGAAAAAAATAAGTATGCGGAACAAGGTCATTGTTACCTGCATAGAAACAGAAGATTCGATGCCTGCCTTTGCCGAAGAAGTAAAACACGCCTTAAATGAAGACATTGAATTTATCCATGACAGCTTTGTAGAGAACTGCATGGCAGAACAAGGAGGAGACATAAGCATCTTGCTCCATTCATTCAGCAAGAAAAAGGTATTGCAAAAAATAAATTGCGACTATATTATCACAGCAATCGGACAAACGGGCGAAGCGTCGTCTTATGATATTCTCGGCAAGGAAAATATTAACGATCAAAAAAGAATTAGCAACACAACATCATTAAACGGATTCAATAATATTTTCATAGCCGGTGATTTGCTTTCAGGAAATAACATTAGTGTTATTGGCGCGATCGCGTCCGGGAAAAAAGCTGCTGTGTCTGTCCGTAATTTGCTGGAAGATTATAAATACACTTATGAAGGTGAAAAAGCATTGAAACGATTGAATACAAATCCCAATTTAAGAAATACAAACACAAGCGAATACACAGATGAAGAATTAAATCTGAGACAGCCGGGTAATTTCTTTGCTATGAAAGATCAACACACGGATCTGTACTCAACTGCTGCACAGTCAGAAATAGAACGCTACAATCTCTTTCAGGCATGTCAAAAATGCAACCACTGTATTGATAATTTTGGCTGTCCTGCAATGGTGAAAGTAAATGATAAAGTGCAGATAGATATGGCACGTTGTACACGATGCGGATTATGCATTGATGTTTGTCCGAATAATGCAATTCATTGGGAAGCTGATGAGAAGATCCTATTGGAGGATAATGAAGTTAACTAGGTAGAGATGGGAATAAGAAAAAAAATACTACTTGCCGGAGTCGGGGGACAAGGGATCGTATATTTGGCTAATCTTATTGTGGAAGCGGCCATGTATTCAAAAATTCCTGTTAGTGTTAGCGAGATTCACGGACTTACTCAACGCGGAGGTGTGGTCACAGCCGGAATCGGTCTGGGCGAATATTGCACCGGATTTATTGGCACAGCTGGGGTTGATTTTTTAATCGGCTTAGAGCCATTGGAAACCCAGCGTTGCCTCCCCTATCTTCACAAAGGCAGCAGTGTACTTTTCGGAAATCACCGTATACAACCCTATGCAGTTAATGCCGGAACATCCGAATATCCCGATGTATATTCATTTGCAGAATATCTAAAGGGTCAATGCAAAGAAGTTGTTTTTATTGAACAATTTCCTGAGAATATTGATACAGTACTATACAACATCTTCCTTTTAGGAAGAGCGACCAGGATGCATGATTTTCCACTGAAAAAAGAAGTTCTTATAGAAGCGATAAACTCAACTGTTTCGGGCAATTTTAAGGAGAATACTTTACAGGTTTTCAAACAAGGAGCGGAATTTAAATTGAATGTGATATTGGAATAAAATAATTTATGAAGCATAAAACGAATAAGGCAAATTCCGGTCTGAATAACCAGCACAAAATTTCATTCACACTGAATGGAACTAGAGTTTCGTGTGAGATAAAATCCTCCTCCATATTGCTTGATTTGATCAGAGATGGCTTTGGCTTAAAAGGAACCAAGCCGGGATGTCACGAAGGCGAATGTGGAGCCTGCACAGTTTTAGTCAATGGCTTACCCATTAACTCCTGTCTCTTTCTCGCCGTGAATGTCAATGGAAAAAACGTTATAACTATCGAAGGTTTATCTAATGCTGACGGAACTCTTGATCCGGTGCAGGAATCCCTGGTTCAAAACGGGGCGGTACAATGTGGATTTTGCACTTCTGGAATGGCTATGTCGTTAAAAGCTTTAGTTAACCACTACGAAAATACGCATCTTTTTCCGGGAGAAACCCAAAAGGGAGTTCAAACCAGAGATGAAATAAAAAAATATCTGGAAGGCAATCTTTGCAGATGTACGGGGTATGTAAAAATTATAGATGCGGCTGAGGCGGTGATTACTGGAATTAAAAATCAAAATACCAAGATCAACAAGCAGGGGTAAGTATACCGAACTTGTTTCATTTTACGAAAAACCTGGGCGGTATAACCAAATCTCCGGATCAAATTCAACAGACAATTTGGTGGAGTTATTTTTAAATGAAATGAAAAAGGAATATAAAGTAATCGGCAAGCCAATTCCAAAACACGATGCAAAAATTCGTGTCACGGGTAAAGCAGTTTATGGCCATGATATTGTTTTGCCAAATATGTTGTATGGGGCTATCTTGCGAACGGAACATCCTTCGGCCATTATAAAATCCATCGATGTTTCAGCGGCAAAAAAACTAGCGGGAGTTCTATGTGTGATTACGGCAGACGACATAGATGTAAACAATATCAGTTACAAGCGCGATCACCCGATACTCAAAAAGGCTGAAGTAAATTGTATTCGCGATGAAATTGCCGCGGTTGCCGCCGAAACGAAAGAAATTGCCATTCAAGCACTTAAACTTATCAAGGTTAAATACAAGATCAGGAAAGGAATTTTTGATCCTTTTGAAGCACTGAAAAAGGACACTCCGCAGATAAATAAATTCATCAGCGGAAAATTTCAGAATAAGAATATCGCGGAAACATTTCACTATGAACATGGAAATCTTAGTGAGGAGAAAAAGAAAAGTGCTGTTATCGTAACACGTAGCTTCACTCTTCCAAGGGTAACTCATGCTTGCATGGCCACTAGCAATATCACTGCTCACTATAATAAGACCGATAAAAAACTTCTGCTTTATAGTTCCACGCAAGTGCCCTTTCTTTATCAGCGCGATATGGCACACGCACTGAAAATGAATCCATCAGACATCCGTATCATTCAACCCGTCATCGGCGGAGGTTTTGGCAGTAAACTGGACATGTATCCCTTTGAACCCATCTGCGCCCTACTCTCCATAAAAACAGGGCGTCCGGTTCAACTGATTTATTCACGCGAAGAAGAATTTATCGCCTCACCCACCCGTCAGCCCATGATTATTGATCTGATAGCAGGCGCGGATAAGTATGGGAATTTTACTTTCAGGGAAATAAATATTATCAAGGATAATGGAGCCTACACTTCTTGGGGAGCAACAACGCCTTTTGTAATCATGCAGGCTTTCTCATCGCTCTACAAGATACCGGCATGTTTATTTAACGCAACATCTGTTTATACCAACAATGTTTTTGCCGGTTCATTCAGAGGATATGGAAATCCGCAGGCTACATTCGCGTTGGAGAGAACAATCGATTTGCTTGCCGATGCTCTTGGAATGGACAAAGCCGAAATTCGTTTATTGAATGCTAATGAAAAAGGTGAAATAACGGGACAAGGCTTGAATTATGAAACCTGTGGACACAAAGAATGTTTGGAAAAAGTGATTGAAAAAAGTCACTATAAGAACAAATGTAAGTCTGGCAAGCAAGGAAGGTATAAACGAGGAATAGGACTGGCATCCATGCTACACGTTGGAGGGGGTGCTAAGATATACCGTTCAGATGGATGTGGAACTACACTGAAAATAGATCCTTATGGGTTTTGCACAATCATCACCGGTTCCACAGAAATTGGGCAAGGATCAGAAACGGTGCTCTCAATGATGGCTTCGGAAGAATTAGGAATTGATTTGGAAAAAATAAAAGTTATCAATACTGATACCGATGTGAAACCCTGGGATGTGGGTGTTCATGCATCACGCACAAGTTTTGTGGCGGGAAATTCTTTGCTGGGGGCGATAAATATTTTGAAAGAAAAACTAAATAAAAAAACAAGCCAACTTCTCAATACAAACCATTCGGAGTTTGATTATGAAAACGGATTGATAAAATCCACAAAGACCAAAGAGAGCATCGCGTTGGACAAAGTAGTCCGCGAAATGCATTTCTCAGAACCGAATGAATTGGCGATCGCGTCATATTTCTATGAGCCCTCCAGTAAAATTCAGGATAAAGAATTCAAGGGCAATGTATCGGGGTCATATGCTTTTGCGGCTCAGTCCATTGAAGTGGAGGTGGATACATACACAGGAAATGTAAAGGTTCTGGATGTGTACGTAGCACAAGATGTGGGCAAAGTTCTCAATCCACTTTTACTTGATGGACAAATTGAAGGTGGAATTTTACAGGGCGTTGGTTATGCATTATCTGAAGAATTACTGGTGAAAAAAGGGAGAATTTTGAATCCTAATTTTCACAATTACAAAATGCTCACAGCCACGGATATTTCAAATATTCATTTTTTCCCTGTTGAAACTATGGACAAACAAGGCCCTTATGGAGCGAAAGGTGTTGGCGAAGCTCCGTTGATCCCTACTGCCGCTGCCATTACAAATGCTGTCTGCAACGCGCTTGGAGTAGAGTTTGTGGAATTACCACTTACACCGGAAAGAATATTGAGAGCTATCACCTCAGGCAAATGAAATAATATTTTATGGAATTCAATATTATAAATCCTAAAAATAAAACCGGGTTGCTGAGTGCAATTCGTAAGGAAAAACGTTTCCGCTTTGGTGCCGGGTGTACCGATTTGCTTATGGAACTGAAAAACTATCCGCAAGACGGTCTAACAATAATTAATCTATCGCAGGTCAAAGATGCCCATTTCAATGGCATGAAAAAATCAGTAAAAGGATACCGTCTGGGAGCGATGCTTACTGCAGATAAAATTAGCAACAGTGAAGAAATTAAAAAGGAATTTCCTGTATTGCATGAAGCCGCCCGCAGCCTTGCCTCCACACAGATAAGGCAGGTGGCGACAATCGGAGGAAATCTCTGCACGGCTTCACCTTCCGGAGACATTGCCTGTGCCATGGTTGCCCTAAATGCTCAATGTGAAATCATGGGAATATCAGGAAAAATAAGAACGGCTCCCATTACACAATTTTTTTTAGGGCCAAGAAAAACAGTTTTAAAAACAAATGAGTTATTGTATGTCATTTCGGTCCCGGCAAATATCAGGAATTCGAAAAATATTAAGTCGGGATTTATCAAAATAGGAACAAGAAGTTCTATGGAATGTTCAATTGTATCTCTGGCTTACCATATTCAGGTGGATGAGGAGAATAATATAGTTAAGGCGGGTGTAGCCATCGGAGCTGCGGCTCCAACTATCCGGTTTGCCAAAACAGCTTGTGAATTTTTAATTGGGAAAAACATTAATGATCTATCGCAAAAGGAGAAAGTGAAATTTGCGGAAAGCATACTGAAGTATGCCTCTCCCATCACAGATATACGAGCCACTTCCTGGTATAGAAAAGAAGTATTGTTCAATATTAGTAAAAGCATTTTTGAATGACCGCTCCAAAATTAATCAAACTTTCCGCCAATGAGAATTGCTATGGCTGTTCGCCTTTAGTTTTAGAAGCTATCCAGAATAAATTCGATAACGTTGCCTTGTATCCGGAACTTAATCCGCTTGCATTAAAAGAGAAGTTGTCTGACAAATTTGGCCTAAGTTCACAAAATGTTATTGTTGGAGCTGGTTCGGTCAGAATTATTGATGAGCTTATTCAAACTTTTGCGGGGCAGGATGAAGAAATACTCACTTTTGAAAAAAGCTTCATCGCCTACGGACAATTGGCCGCGCTGCACAAACATAAATGCCACTTCGCTCCTCTTTCGGATTTGCAATGCGATCCCGAAAATCTTCTTCCCTTCATCAACAATAAAACCCGATTAATTTTTATTGCTAATCCAAACAATCCCACGGGTACAATCATTTCTCATTCAAAACTGGAAAACCTGCTTAAAAACATTTCAGATAATATTATTGTCGTGCTGGATGAAGCATACTCGGAGTATGTCACCGATTCCTCCTACCCCAATTCAATTGAACTTCAAAAAATTTATCCTAACCTTGTCTTGCTACACTCTTTTTCCAAAATATACGGCTTGGCAGGATTACGGATCGGCTATGCGTTCATGGAGGAAAAACTTGCCTCTCAAATGGCCGGGAGACAAATTCCGTTTTCTTTAAATTATTTATCATCCGATGCGGCCATTGCCGCCTTGCACGATGAATCCTTTATCATTCAATCGGCTAAAGAAAATGCGGAACAACGAGACTACCTGTTTCATGAAATAAAAAAAATCGGCTATAATACTTTACCAACACAAGCCAATTTTCTTTACCTGTGGTTTGATACTGACAAAAAAAAGAAAGTCGTTTACGACTCGCTTTTACAAAGGAGAATTCTCATTTGTGACATGGCTGTTTTCGGACAGGAAAAGGCAT
>CAYHFJ010000009.1:0-41195 GCA_964355885.1 uncultured Flavobacteriales bacterium | reverse complement strand
TGCGCTCAAGACTCTTATTTGATGGTGGCTATTACAAACAGTCATGGTCAGAGATCGCCGGAAAGTCTCTGGACTCATTCCCGCGCTTTCGTGATCAATTGGAAGTTACGTACCGGCTGGGAAGAATCATGGAGAAATTATCCATGATGGATAAGGCCATTTATTACTATTCTAAAACCCTTAAGAATGGTGCCTCTTCAAATTATCATTTCGCTGCAAACAGTGCATTGCTTCTTGGAAATATCTATGAAGAAAGAGGTCAGTATATTCTGGCAACGGAGTTTTATAGAAAATCTCTCGGTTTGCGTGGACATGAATATCAAAACAGTATTGACCAGAAAGCTCAGGCAGGACTGGATCGCATCGAAGCACAAATGAAAGCTATGAAGAGGAAGTGAGTTTCAGGGAGAATGATTCGTAGGTATATATCCCGTTGACTATTCAGAATTTCACACCAAAGGTTACCAGAAAATTGTGCGATGTGACAGTATTTTTTGAGCCTGGAACATCTTCATTGTCGAGCGAATATGCCTGAAAATATTCTTTGCTTTGGTGATAGACATAACTGAAGTCAAGAAAAGTGTGCTTATCTCTTATTCCTATACCTCCACTGTAATTTACTTCCGAAAAATCATAACCGCTGACTTTATACTGGGAAGCTACCGGTGACGAAGTGAAAGCTGCTCCTCCACGTAAACTAAGGTTGGCAAATCTCCATTCGGCGCCAACTCTGAGCATACCACTTTCTCTGTATTTTTTTCGAATGGTGGAGTTGGTTTCAGTGAAACTGCTTTCCTGTGAATCAAATCTTGCATTGCTCAAATCAGTAAATTCATAGTCGGCACTCAACAATCCATTCTTGCCAAAAACAAAAGCGACACTTCCGATCGCCTTAAACGGCGTTGATAGTTCATAATCAAATTCTCCGGTAGATTCATCCTGATAAGTGCTTCCGCTGTCAAAGCGTGATTTAAATTCACTGCTGAAGTCATCGTGCAGAGTATACCATGTAGGAGTATGAACAGCCCCTCCAATACGAACCCAATCGTTGAGGCGATAGATCGCTCCAAACTTAAAGTTAAAGCCGAGGCCACGGGTATTGAGGTTTTGGATGAACTCAAACTGGTTCAGAGAATCAATTAAATTGTCTTTATCAACTTCTTCATAATTACTTTCTTCAACGTATCGTAAAGTTGTAAATCCTAATGTTCCGCCGATATATAATTTGTTGCTGTAATTTCCTCCAAAAGTAAAATCTAATTCACCTAAGGCACCTCTGCTTTCCGTGTTTCTTCGCTGCAGGATCTTGCCATTCGGAACGGCAGGAGAATAGTTGTTGGAGCTATCATCATTAATCAGATAGGTATTCCATGCCAGATTTTCATAAAAGGGATCTAACAAATCAGTTTCTAATCCTGATGCGTTTTCTGCGAAGTAATCGGTCATGGAATTGTTCTCATTGTATCCTTCATAAGAACTTCTGTTGTGGAAATTGCTGATACGATTATAACCGAATCCGAAGTTCCAGCTTTTCCAGCCCGGTGTGGATTGGTCATTTGTTAATTGATTCGTGTAAATAAAACCAATATTGCCAAAATTGAAATTGAATTTATTTTCATCCTGAGTGCTGCTTAAAAATCTGGAATCTGTTTTACCTACATAGAGTGATGGAGTAAAACTAAATTCCGAGCCTCTGTAGATTCCAATCCCTGCCGGATTGCTTGCAAGAGTTGAGAAGTCGCCACCAAGCGCACCAAATGCACCGGACATAGCCGAAGAGCGGGCAGTACCACCCATGGAAAGTCGTGAGTACCTGAATGCATCCAGATCCGTTTGCGAGTATGAAAGATGTGAACCCAGCAAAATTGATAAAGTGAGTATGGAAAGTATTTTTTTCATGATCTTATTTCTGGTAATAATATACCCGCATGTCTCATGTTTATTCAGATGCATGCGGGTGTAATTGTTTCAGTTCTTCTTGGCTCATTATAATTAAAATTCAGCTATAATATTTATTTACCTGCGTGGACTGCTGCTTCTTTTGTTTTCATTTTGACTTGGTCTGGATTGAACCGGACTGGTACTTTTCTGCGGTGAACTGCTATTATTCTCCTGTTTGTATTGTCTTGGTTCATTTCTCGGCTGCAAAATAGGAGTACGGGTGTCCTGACGGGGAGAAATGTTTTTTGTAGAATTTTTCTCTCGGGAAGGGTTGGTATATTGATTCTCTTTACCTGTACTCATCTTGCTGTCATCAGCATTGTTGCCGTTTTCAAGCATTGATTGATTGCTGCTTTGCTGGCGGGGATTGTCTCCATTATTAGAGTCCGATTCTTTCTTGCGTGTTGGTGCAGGAATGGTATTTTTATTATTCGGACGAACCTCCTGTTGTCTCTGAGGTGTCTGGTTTGAAGGTTGTGTACGAACAGGTGTGGTGCTCCGCGAAGGTTGCCCTGATTTTTTTTCTCCTTCATTTTTTTGTGGCGTTTTCACAGGATTGGTACGAGAACCGTTATTGATCTCTTGTTGAGAAGGTGCAGGTGTTCTGGTATCTCGCACGTCAGGAGTACCGGTGTTACGTACCGGCTCATTTTTTCTGTCAGTACCGCTTGGTTTGACGTCACCTTGTGAAGGTTTTGAAATTGCGGGATCTTGTTTGCGTCCACTTTCACCTACTTTTTCAGGATTAGTTCTGATCTCTCCTGAGTTAGCAGGAGTCTGCCTTGGATTCTGATTGTTACCATCTTGTGTCTCACCAGATCTTGAAGGTGATGTTACAGGGGAGTTTCTGTCAGGACTATTCGGTTGTGCTTTAGTACGTGAAGGAGAGTCACCTGAATTCTGATCTTTTGAGTCACCGGTGCGAATCCCTTCAGAAGAAATGTTTTTGATCCGTCCATCTTGTTTTGCAACTTGGTATTTCTCACCCAATGACATCGGGCTTAGACTGCTCTGACGACCAGAAGGACGCGGTGAATTTGTTGAGCTTCCACCTCTTGGTCCATAGTACGTACTTGTAGCATCGTAGCTGTTATAGTAATAAGGTGTATAACCTTGTCCGTAGTATCCATCATAGTATCCATGATTATAGCCATCATTGTAACCATGATTGTATCCATGATGGTATGAGTTATAATACCCATGGTAGTAAGAACCGGGATAATAACGATCGTAATACCATGGAGAATACCAAGGCGTAAAAATTGGACTGTAACCAATACTGATTCCAATACCTCCATAACAGAAAGGAGCACTGTAATAGTATGATGGAGCCCACCAGTTGTAGCTGGAATAAATACTCACTCCCCATGAACTCGGATAGTAATCGTAATAATATGAGTTGGTATAGTAAGGATCGTAATAACTATAGCCTATTGCAGGAGTATAAAAACGACGAAGACGTGAAGAATAGGAATAATCGTAGTAATCATCGTTGTAATAATTGTTTGTGATATACGTGTTCCCTTTTTCGTCCTGATAGTAGTCGCCGGAATTGTTCTGAGCATTCGTGTTATCTACCTGATCCTCATAAACTACATTCTGATCATTATTACTTGCATCCTTGGAATAATCCTGAGCCGGGGCAGGAGGCGTAGTGGGATAGGTTGCGACTGCCGGAGCGGGTTGACCCTGATCCCCGGAAGAATAATAAATATCATCGGGAACTGATGTTCCTGCTTTATTTGTTGAAGAGCAGGCCGCCATAACGAGTGAGGCGGAAATGAGTAGAAGGCTGTGCAATTTTTTCATGATAATTCCTTTCCTGTTTAGTATTCCTTGTGTGATAGATGTTTCTAAGGGCTGGATTAATTCTTACTTTTGTTTCAGTAAAAAGCAAACACCGTACCAAACCCCGAATTTCTATAAATTTAACAATGGGCAAAGATTTTCCTACACGCGCAGAGAACTATTCACAATGGTATCAGGATCTGGTCATTAAAGCAGATTTAGCTGAAAATTCGGCTGTACGGGGTTGTATGGTTATTAAGCCTTATGGTTATGCAATATGGGAAAAAATGCAGGCCATATTGGATAAAAAGTTCAAAGAAACAGGGCATTCTAATGCTTATTTCCCCCTTTTTATTCCTAAATCTTTTTTCAGCAAGGAGGCATCTCATGTTGAAGGGTTTGCCAAAGAATGTGCGATCGTAACTCACTACCGACTTAGAAATGCTAAGGATGGTTCCGGTGTGGAAGTGGATCCGGATGCAAAGCTTGAAGAGGAATTGATTGTACGTCCAACATCTGAGACAATTATCTGGCATACGTACCGGGGCTGGATCCAATCGTACCGCGATCTTCCTTTACTTATCAATCAGTGGGCAAACGTTGTACGCTGGGAAATGCGTACGCGTCTGTTTCTAAGGACAGCAGAATTTCTCTGGCAGGAGGGACATACAGCACATGCCACCAAAGAGGAGGCCTTGGAAGAGACAAAAAAAATGTTGGACGTGTATACAGACTTTGCCGAGAACTCCATGGCTATGCCTGTTTTAAAAGGAGTAAAAACAGAAAGCGAAAGATTCGCAGGGGCTCTGGATACTTATTGTATTGAGGCATTGATGCAGGATGGAAAAGCCTTGCAAGCAGGGACTTCTCACTTCTTGGGACAGAATTTTGCAAAAGCTTTTGATGTGAAGTTTACGAATAGAGAAGGTAAGCAGGAATTTGTCTGGGCAACATCATGGGGTGTTTCAACACGACTGATGGGAGCACTCATCATGGCTCACAGCGATGATGAGGGATTAGTACTTCCACCTAAGTTGGCACCCATTCAGGTGGTCATCGTTCCTATTTATAAAAATGATGAACAACTGAAAGCCTTGAATGAAGTCGCCGAAAAGATCTCAGCCGACTTGCGCACACAGGGAATCTCTGTTAAATACGACAACCGTGACACTCAAAAGCCGGGTTGGAAATTTGCGGAATATGAATTCAAGGGAGTTCCGGTGCGGATTGCCATCGGACCAAGAGATCTCGAGAATGGAACCGTAGAAGTTGCTCGTCGTGATACGAAGGAGAAGACAGTGATGCAAATTACGGATCTCACACTAAAGATTGAACACCTGTTGGATCACATTCAGGATAACTTATATAGAAAAGCAATGACGTTCCGGGATGACAATACACATCGCGCGGATACTTATGATGAATTGAAGAAGCGACTTGATGAGGGTGGTTTTGTTTTAGCTCATTGGGATGGAACAACAGAAACTGAACAAAAAATTAAAGAAGAGACGAAAGCAACCATCCGATGCATTCCATTAGATGGAAAAAAGGAGATAGGGAAATGTGTGTACAGTGGTAAGCCATCCGCGCAAAGAGTTGTTTTTGCGAGAGCCTACTAATTGTTGTTTGGAGGAACAATGTAAATTGGTTCTCTTTAAAAATTATTTATGAGTACCAGTATTGAATAATAATACTTAGTTTCAGTTTGAAATTTGAATGCATCAATTGTACTGAGTTAACCTGAGATCAACCAAAAATGTCTACCGACGCTTCAAGGGATAAAATACTTAATCTACTTCGTGAGAAAGTTGCACTGAAGCAGGAGGTGTCTGAGTTAATTCAAGAGGTGTTTGCAGATCTGAAGCTTAATTTGAAGGAATTGTTTTTAACACTTCAGACAGAAATAGAGAAACTCAAAAAAGATATTCCCCTTTCCTATCTGGAAAAGGGAGACTTTGAGGTAGTTTTTTCGATTGGGGATGATACCTTGGTATTTTTAATGCACACTAATGTATTCACCTTTAATAAGGATCACATGATCTGGAAAAATTCCTATGTACAGGAAAATCCTCTCAACGTATTTTGCGGAAAGATCTATGTGTACAATTTCCTCTCAGATTCTTTTAAGTATAATCGTACTAATGATATCGGATATTTGATCGGGAGGATTTTTATCAACCGGGAAAAACACTTCTTCGTAGAGGGAAAGCGACAATTAGGATTTTTATATAATGATTTCCAGCATGATGTACTTGACAAAACCAGGATTCGTGAGGTTCTTGAGTCTTCGGTCCTGTACAGTTTGGATTTTGATCCTTATACGCCCTCCTATGATCAGATGAGTTCAATCTCCGTTCAGGATGTGCTTGAAACCAGTCTGCTCACCAAGATAGCTACGGGAAAACGCTTAGGCTTTCGTTTTCAGGCAGATACAGGAAGCATTGAAATGCCTTAAATTTTGCATAAATCTGCACAATGTTGCTGATTTTGAAAAAAAAATTACCTTTGCGCTCCCTTAAATACAATGGCCCGTTCGTCTAGGGGTTAGGACGCGTCCCTTTCACGGATGAAACACGAGTTCGATTCTCGTACGGGCTACCCAAGTGAGTGTGAGTGTGGTGATTGAGTGTGGAGGAATTGGATTCCTTGAGACTTGGATCATTTCTCACACTTTTTTTATGGTTTTATTTTGACGCAAATTTTTAACTTGATTTTTTTTAAAATTTCTTGTTTAGATTTTTAAATAAGTATCCTGTTTTTCCGAGATTCATTTTTTATTACGTTGAGTTGATGCGAAGAGATTTTTGAATTGTCTAATAAGTGTGAGTACTTCATTTAGTTTCAAAAATTCTACCAATCCTAGTTCAGACAATGTGTTAGAGAATTTTATGCTATTAGGATTGCAGGTATTTGTGTTTTTTAAATTAAACATTCAAATAAATGATTTTTTCATCATTCCTATTTTAAAAACCATAATCTAACGAACATCAAATTCTTCTTGTTTGACTAATTTTGTCATTCAGAAAACTGAAACAAAAAAATTTGGCGAATGAAAAACAGGATTAACCAGAGTAATAAGATTGAGGAGTTAAAGTTTGAGAATGAACTGAAGAAAATAAAACTTTCTTTAGAACATGGTGCCGAATTTATTAATCTAACAGATGAAAATATTCCTGCTGAAATTGAGAGCGAATTTCTCAATCATGTCGAGCAATTTGAAAAAGCGCAAAGCGAAAGTAAAAGAATTCAGATTTACGATTTTATCGGAAGGCCTGAATATAAAGCACTACATTCAATACCGGAAGCATTCATCTCTTTTGAGTTGGAAGGTTTATTAGAGATTCTTGGGGGAAATCAAATTAGTATTGATTCAATATGTGAAGTGGATGATGCAGAAATGTATCGCTTTATTACTGAAGAATTATTCTTCGAAGAAACGGACGATATAAGAATCGAAGGAATGATGCATTGTTTTATCTACGAAGAGTTTCATCCCAACGATGATTATGATATTAGAAGAACATGTTCAGGGTTAATAGAAACTCTATTCGATAAAATGTCTGGTTTGGATTCCAGATTCATGGACTTGGCGGATGAGATTGAAATTTTTCACAAGTTTTTGATGAAAGAGGATTTTATTGTAAAAGTGAATGAATTCAGAGACTCCTACAGTTCCATAAATCTTTTTTGCTTTGTGATGACAGCGGTGCATATAGAAGAAGCCAGGGCTCATGTCCGATTTGAGATTGAATATTCCTTAAAAATTGAAGGGACTGAAGAACTTGTTTGTTTTTCCGAACAAGGTGAACTGGGTTTGGTCAAAGATTTTGAATTTTGGTTCATTAACAGAATATGCATTCCCGGATTAAACTTGTAAATATTTCTGTGTATTGCCATATATATGCTGATTGGTGGAGCAGCGCAAAGTCTTTGTAAAGAACAATATTTTAATTTGTTTTTCGGGCGGACTGTTCATCCTGTATGGTGATTTTTCGCTGTAATGGGTCAGTTTTTTGTTGTTACTACTGAAATTATCAGTAATTTTGCAGATTCAAAAAACCAATCCGCAATTGCATGGCAAGTAAGGCTGAATCAATATTTGAGAAGTTAATTTTCGCAAGTCGCTGGCTTCAGGCGCCATTATATGCCGGACTCATCGTTGGAGGTGTTTTGTATGCCTATAAATTTCTGGTAGAGCTCGTTCATCTATGTATGAACATTAACGAAATTACCGAGACAGCCCTCATGCTTGGTGTCTTGACTCTGGTTGACATTACCATGGTGGCTAATTTGCTTGTGATGGTCATCATTGGAGGGTACTCTACATTTGTGAGTAAAATGGCAATAGAGAAACATGAGGATAAACCGGAATGGCTTAATAAAGTAGATGCAGGCACTTTAAAGGTTAAACTTGCCGGATCCCTTGTTGGGGTTTCCGGGATACACCTGTTGCAGATCTTTATCAATATTGAAAACAAAAATCCTGATCACATCATGTGGCAGGTTATTATTCACGGGGTATTTTTGCTCTCCTCCATCATGTTAGCCTACACAGAAAAAATTCTTCACGAAAAACATTAATCTCACTGCTTTGTTACAAACTGATTAAAAACGATACGACATGAAAAAATTGCTCCTTCTCACATTTATTATTTCAGCCTTTAGTGCAGCTAGGCTTATTGGAGGAAATTTACACGTTGATGTATATCCGGTGGATGTCAACAATAGCAGTTTGCAATGGTTTGCTACAAAATTCACAGGAAAGCATAATGGTACCATCCGTCTATCAGGAGGTGAAATTAGTAGCAACCATGGACAATTGGGTGGATCATTTGAAATCGATATGACCTCTATTCAAGATAGTGATATCAAAGATGTAAAGATGAATGCAAAACTCACTAATCACCTTAAGTCTGAAGATTTTTTCCACGCAGAAAAATACCCTAAAGCTAAATTTGTCATTACTTCTGTGGTTCCTGCCAAGGAAGCAAAAGAAGGAGCAACTCATACTATAACCGGTAATCTTACCATTAAAGATAAAACCAACCCGATAACTTTTAATGCAACTATCATTGTGCAGGAAAACAAAATCACTTGTGTTGGATCTGCTGTCGTTGATCGTGCGAAATTTGACGTGAGATATGGTTCAAAAAGTTTTTTTGAAGATATCGGTGATAAAGTTATTTACGATGAGTTTACAATTAAATTTAATGTAGTTGCATCTCGTTAATTTGATGGGTTGCTTTTTAACAATTGTTTATTCTCCAAAATGATGGAGTTGGGTTTTTCCCGATTCATTAACCGGTACTATGAAACTTACTTTCACTAAAACTCCACTTGGGAGGTTTCGAATTATTGCTCTGGCTGAAGGAATGTCCTTCATTTTATTACTAATGGCAATGCCTTTCAAATACATTTATAATCACCCAGAAGGTGTGAAAATTATCGGTTGGATACATGGTCTGTTATTTATCCTGTACGTCCTTGCCTTATTAAGTGTTAAATTGAGTAACCGCTGGTCGCTGAAAAAAAGCATCATTGCTTTTCTGCCTTCTCTGATTCCCTTCGGAACTTTTATTCTCGACACGACCTTACGGAAAGAGGAAAATTCATCGGCAAGAATCTGAACTTGCTTTTTTAGCAATTTAGAGAGGAATTCTCTTGAAGTAGTAGTCAAAATTTCAAGCCTGTTCAGTTATATTTTTTTATGCAATTATCCTGAATATTTCTATATTGTAATTCCAAATCAAGGCTTAAGCTTTCAGTTTGCGGGCTGCATGTGAACTTAGACAGATGTCGCACAGCTTAAAATTGTCTCAGTTTTCAGCATGCTTGATTTGTGTGACTAAAGAAAGAATTTCATTCGAAAAACTTTTTATGATTATCAAAGATCCCGGGCTATACGCCTGTAGTTTGTTTCTGAATTTAGAAGATGAAGTAATTTCCGAAATTCTATCCGGATCAGAAAATAAGGAATATCCGATTGGGGCGGTTCTCATTGAGAAAGGTAAAATACCTGATGCTTTATATATTATTCGAAATGGAAAGGTTGGAATTTACAATGAGGATGTTCTGCTCGCCCAACTTGAACCTTATTCCATTATGGGTGAAAGCTTTCTTGCTGACGCTTCAGCGACGGCTACTACCGTGACCTTAAGTGAAGTTTCGACTATTGAAATTAAAAGAGATCAGTTTTATAATCTGGCTGTGAAGCATCCGCGCCTGGTTTTTAATATTTTCAATATAAATTTTCAACGTTTACGCAATTCCAATAACACAGCCCTTAAGGAAGCGCATGAACGGGAAGCGAAGTTGGAAAAGTTGGTGAATGAACGAACAAAGGAATTGTTCGAAACAATGGAGGTATTAAGATTCACAAACAATGAGTTGTCTGTCACACGTGATAACCTGATTGAGACGCAGAAGTTCAGACAGCAGTTTCTTGCCAATATGAGTCATGAGATTCGTACGCCTATGAATGCCATAGTTGGTTTAACGAATCTTCTCATCAAGAGCCCGCTGAATGAACAACAGGAAAAGTATTTGAATGTCATTAAAAAAAGCGGAGCGAATCTTCTGGTTATTATCAATGATATACTTGATCTGGCTAAAATTGAATCTGGAAAGATGGAGTTAGAATCTGTTCCTTTTCCATTAATCAATGCGGCACACAACATTCAGACAATTTTGGGCTTAAGAGCCGAGGAAAAGGGAATAAAAATGCTGGCGAAAATAGCTGCTGATGTCCCTGAATATGTATTAGGGGACGAAACAAGAATCACTCAAGTTATAATGAATCTTGCCGGAAATGCAATTAAATTTACTCAGAAGGGAAGTGTAACATTATCAATTTCTGTTTTGAATATAGTTGACGGAGAATATCAAATTCATTTTAGCTTGAAGGATACAGGTATAGGAATTCCTGCGGATAAACTTGATACGATTTTTGAAAGCTTTGGTCAGGCATCCTCGGAAACTGCACGTAAATTTGGCGGCACAGGCTTAGGATTGACTATCTCCAGGCAGCTTGTCGAAATGCATGGTGGTGAATTAAAAGTTCGCAGTACTTTTGGAGAAGGCTCTGAATTTTACTTTAGCATCCCCTACACTATATCTTCAAAGCCAGAAGATGAAACGACTGCTGATGCTGGAAATGCCGAGCGGCTGACTGGCAAGAAAATATTATTGGTGGAAGATAATGAGTTCAATCAAATGGTTGCGGTGGATACACTTCTGGATCTTTTCCCGGAACTGATAGTGGATGTCGCATTGCATGGAAAAGAAGCCTTGTCGATGGTACAAGAATCAGATTACAGTTTTATTTTCATGGATATTCAAATGCCTGAAATGGACGGCTACGAAGCAACCCGACAGATAAGATTGCTTTCTGATACGCAGAAGAAAAATATTCGTATTTGCGCAATGACGGCTAATGTCACAAAGGAAGAAATTGATAAATGTTTGTCTGTCGGAATGAATGATTACCTGATGAAACCATTTGATCAGGATATTTTAAGAGAAAAAGTCCTGAGGAATGCACTTGGCAAAGAAAATGCTGAATAAAAGGTGTTTGTTTTTATCAAAATAGATTAAAACTGTTTATGTTTAGAGTAAAAGAATTATTAAATTTATTCCTCAATATTGGCGGAATGTCAATGAAGAAGTTTGCCGGTATTTGGTTGTTTAATCGAAAACTGATATGGGGCAGCAACAACCGGAATTATTAGCAAGAGAATTTGGTGCTATGAACAGGTACGAAAAAGCGAAACAGCATATTCTTGATTTTCTCAGATTGGAGTTACCTCCGACTTTATATTATCATAGTTACAATCATGTGCTGGATGTGCTGAATGCTGCCGAAGTATATCTTGAAAGTGAAGGTGTGGCACACAGAGATGCTGAGTTGCTGCGTGTTGCTGTTTTGTTTCATGATTCAGGATTCACAATTGATTCCAGGGAGCATGAAAAATTGAGCTGTGATATTGCAAGGAAAAAGCTTCCTGAATTTGGTTTTAATGCGGAGGAGATCGAAAAAATTTGTTCTATTATATTAGCGACAAAGTATCCCCAGAGCCCGCATGATTTATTGGAAAAAATTATTTGTGATGCGGATCTTGATTACCTGGGTCGTGATGATTTTTTTGAAACAGGAGGAAAATTGTTGAAAGAGCTGAACGAATCCGGACGATTTAAAACTGAGAAAGACTGGAATCATTTTCAGGAAAAATTTCTGAGTGCGCATCATTATTTTACGGATTCCGCAAAGGCATTACGCCAGGCAAAGAAACTGGAACATCTTGAAAAAATCAGGGAGAGACTTCAGGATTAATAGGAGTGGTTGTAGGGTTCAAATGGGCGACATCGGTTAGAGGGAGAGACATGGAAAATCTTCATTCGCGTACACCTTCGACGAAGTACATGTCAATTTCACCTTTATTTTTTGCTTTTATTTTTCCGCGGTGGACGCAAATGAATTTGTCTTTGATAATTTCATACGTGAATCCACTAACATTTACTTTTCCAACTTCTCCGCTGGATTCCATTCTGGATGCAGTATTTACGGTGTCTCCCCAAATGTCGTAAGCAAATTTTTTGATTCCAACTATTCCTGCTACTACAGGTCCGGTGTGTACACCGAGTCTCAATTCAAAAAACGGTTGTCCTTTTGATTCTCTTTCCGCTTTATTTTTTAGAATAAATTTCTGCATTTCAAGCCCGGCAGAAACTACATCAGTTGCATGCGTAGAATTTGTAGCAGGAAGACCACCGGCACACATGTAACTATCTCCAATGGTTTTTATTTTTTCAATTCCGTATTTAGTGATAATCTTGTCGAACTCACTATAACAATAGTTGATTTCATGAACCAGTTCTTCGGCACTTAGCAATTCACTTGCTTGCGTGAAATTTTTAAAGTCAGTAAACATCACACTTACTAAATCAAAACTTTTTGCTTTAGCTGTGCCCGTTGCTTTTAATTCTTCTGCCGTTTCTGCCGGGAGAATGTTCAGTAATAACTCTTCACTGCGCTGCTTTTCTTTGGTAATTTTCTTTTTCTGAAAAAAGACTACTAAGAGGAATGCAAATACCACCGATAAGCCGCCTATCGTGGCATTTTTAATCACTTTTTGTCTTTGTAAATCGAGTTCCTGTAACGCCTTGTCTTTAGTGAGGAGATCTATTTGTCCTTGTTTCTTCTGAATGTCAAATGCGAACTGCAATCCTCCTAATTTTTTTTCTGTATCTAAATTATATAGAATATCTTTTATAGCGGTAAATTTTGTCTGATAATGGTAGGCGTTTTTATAGTCGCCTGTTTTAGCGTATGAAAGCGCAAGTCCACCATACGAATTTTTCAACTCCAAGTTTGATTCACTTAGTTCAAGGGCAAGAATTTCGGCTTCTTTATATGCATCAAGGGCAAGTCTGATTTCTTCCTTGTTGTAATAGGTATCTGCCAATCCTAATCTGGCCTGAGCCATTTCGAGTGTCATTTCGAGTTTCTTGGCAAATTCATAAGCTTCTTTCTGATAGCGGATCGCTTTTGAAAATTCTTTTCTTCTTGCATAGACTTTCCCAATCCAATTTAATGCTACGGGGAGGTCTTCGCTGTTTTCAAAGGTGGTCTTTGCTTTTTCAAAGTAATATAGTGAAAGGCTGTCAGCTGCATGCGCTATACTGTCTTTCTCAGCTTTGGTATAGTACTTTTTCGCAAGTGTTTTTGTAAGATGTGCAGTATCCTTATTAAAATAAACTTCTCCAATATTCAGGCAAATAGTTCCAATGGCATCTTTGGTTGATTGTGCCTTTTGATTGGAAAAAGATTCCATAAGAGGTAATGCCTTAAAATAATATTCAATGGATTTTTCTTGTGTTGTTTTTTTATTGGAATATATGGTTCCGACATTTGAAAGTGCAGAGACAATGCGAAGCGTGTCGCCCAGTTCCTCAGCAACTTTTAAGGACTTCAGATACAATTCGAGTGCCTTTGTATCATCACCCTGATTAAAATAAGCTGTTCCTTCATTGCTTAGAATATTGGCCACACCCGCCAAATCCCCGATGGAGTCAAAGACAGCAAGTGCTCGTTCCCAGTATTCCAATGTCTCTATGTATTTTGCTTGTTGGAAATATCCAAGTCCTATCGCTTTTAAGGATTGTGCTATCCCTCGTTTATAATTTATTTTTTCAGCAACCGCTTCAGCCAGAGTTCCAAAACGGATTGTTTTTTGCGGATCATTGCCAAGATATTTTTTACTGAGTTCAATAATAGCGTTAACTTTTATTGAGTCATCCTTTGCAGTGGATATAAAATTTTGCAGACTGTCGATTTCTTTATCCTGAGCAAAAGAAGGTTCATTTAAAAAGTTCAGGGCCAGGAAAAGAAAAATTCGGAACTTTTGCATGATCAGCAACAGATAAATTAAGAATGGTAAAGAATTCTATAAGTGACTAATTTGAAATGGAAATGCAATATAAAAAAAAGAGGGGTTATGAGCCCCTCTTTTTTAATTTGATATTTTTAATTTATTGTTTTTTTATCACAAAAAACTTTTGCACTGTGGTTTTTTCATCCATTGTCATTGAAAGGAAGTATACTCCTGCTGGCCATATTGAGGATTCGATTTCAACGCTATGATCTGTATTTGCTCCAACAAACTGATCAAATAATATTTGAGATCTTGAACCGTTCATCTGAAATACTTCCACAAGTACCTGTCCACCATTGTTGCTCATAAATTTCAGAACAGCATCCTGTGAAGTTGGATTGGGATAAACTTCAAACGCTTTAGTCGCTTCAGTAAACTGGGATTCTACGCGACAATTAGTATTGATCGACACTGATTTGTTGAGAGGCAAACTCAAACCACAGAGATTCTCACCCCTTACAGTCAATATTGTGGAAGTACTTGTGCCAGGAGTAAAGTTAACCAATGCTGTTGTGCCTATCCCTTGTGGAGTAGGAATCACGCCATTTGTCGCAAACCAATGATAAGATATTGTTCCGGGAACACTTGAAGCAGAATACAGAACAGCGGACTGGCTTTTACAAACTGATGCCGGACCGGTCATGGAAGCTGATGAAACTAACAGGGCTGATATAGGTAAGCATCGTGAGATGGAGGCTCCACATGCATTGGATGCATTCACACAAATGGTTCCATTACCTTTAAAACCACTGGTGTAATTAACAGTGATAGCTGCGCCTGTATTAGAAACGATGCTTACACCGGCTGGAACTGTCCAATTATATCCGGTAGCACCTGCAACCGGTGCGATACTATAGGTGACGCCATTGAGGAGACATAATCCGGTATAAGGACCGGTAATACCTCCCGGTTGTCCCGGAATTGAACGAATAGTGAATGACCGTTTGTAAGTACCACAAGCATTGCTTGTAGCAATAGACAACACCCCAGTCGTGAAAGACGGTCCGAAGTTAAAGCTTGCACTTGTACCGCTTTGCGAAGCCAAAGTCACTGCTCCGCTTTCTACTTGCCAGTTATAGGAGCTGGTTCCAATAACCGATGCCATAGAATATACCACTCCGTTGGTTCCTGCACAAACGAATGTCGGACCGGTAACTGCATTGCCATTAACAGGTAAACCGGTAATCGTCATTGAGCGGGTAGCGGTGCTGCCCATGCAATTTGAAGCATAAACCAAGACTCTTCCCTGACCGAAAGATTCACTGGTACTCACTATGATTGAGTTTGTACCCTGCCCGCTCAGGATACTCACTCCTGCTCCTATTAAAGACCAGGTGTAACTGGTTGCATTCTGAAGAGGAGAAATCGAATAAGTATGAAGTCCAGGTCCACAGGCTATTGCAGATCCGTTAATAAATCCGGGATTGGAAGGTTTCAAGGAGAGCACAATAATATTAGTGCTGGAGACTAATCCACTTCCACAAGTGTTCTCTGGTGTCACACTAAGGAAA
Source organism: uncultured Flavobacteriales bacterium (assembly GCA_964355885.1). Taxonomy (GTDB): domain Bacteria; phylum Bacteroidota; class Bacteroidia; order AKYH767-A; family 2013-40CM-41-45; genus QQVM01. Next base: position 25,525 of record CAYHFJ010000009.1, on the reverse strand, counting down.
CCTCCGTTGAATACATTTGAGAAGGTAAGTGTTATTGAAGTAGTGGTGGAAGTTCCGCTTGCTCCAGATGGAATCGTCCAGTTATAGGATACGGCTCCTGAAACAGGAGCAATAGAATAGGTCACTGTTGAATTACGGCATGCTCCATGAGAGCCGGAAATGGCACCTGCCGGATCCGGTGCGATACCGGCACCATTCACCGTTACTGAAACAATCCCGGTACATCCGGTAGCATTAGTGATGGTAACTGAATAAATTCCTGAACTTAATCCGGTAGCGGTTTGTGTAGTTTGGTTATTCGACCATACAAAAGAATATGGAGCAATGCCACCAATAGGATTGACGGTTGCAGTTGCATTTGAAAGACCACAGATTTCTGTAGTAGAAGTAGCTGTTCCTTCCACTTTCAATGGTTCAATCATCTCAAATGTTCCGGAAGCAATATTGCCATTGCCATCAACCACGGTAAATATCTGTGTGCCCGCTAAAATTCCACAAATCGTTCCTGTGCCTGTGTAAGGGGCAGTACCTCCAATAACACTGACATTAACGCAGCCTGTTCCATTGAAGCATTGGATAGGGGTGTCTTCAGTAACTGTCACGGTGATTACCGGCGCAAGAATTGTGAGTGTACCAAGACTGTACGTAATTTCAAAATTATTGGTTGAGAGTAATGCGCCCGGAACAATTGCATATACACCTTGCGTAGTACCGGTGATCAAATTGATGGAGAAGAAGCTTGAGATGGAATCTCCAGGAGGTGCATACACGTCTTCTTCATCAATAATTACTGCTATGTCTTCCTGAGCAGGGTCGTCTATCGCAGTGGTATTAATAATTGCAAGTCCATTTGTGATTCCTCTCGCGTTTGTAATTCCACGTGCATTAACGTAGGCTAAGTTATTGGTAATGGCTCGAAAATTCGTGATGCCCCGTGCATTAGCGAATGCTCCGGCACTTACTAGTGGTGCTGAATCAGGATTGAGTTGGTAGTTGAAAATGGATTGAGGAGCTACATCAACGATATAGGTTGTGTCATATTCAACAATATTATTTGTGATTCCTCTTGCATTTGTAATTCCCCTTGCATTTGTAATTCCTCTGGCACTTACCATGAAACTTAAATTTTCCAAGTCGGCATTTGTAATCCCACGTCCATTTGTAATCCCTCGCGCGTCAACAAGTGCTGTCGCATTGTCTGCAATATTATCCAGATGCTCATTTTGCAGATTAATGAGGAATGAGGTTCTGATTGTACTGTCAATGTTTGAATCATCATATGTATAGCTGAAAGAGAACCCATTGATCTTTTGCCCTTCAATAAGAGTAGTGTCATTCGGAGTGATTGTAAGTGGCAACTTCTCTATCCTTAACAATGAATCTCTGAATGTATAAGTGAATTGTTCAAGCAGTGCAATGTCAATACTGTCTGCTGGATTCAATACACGCATGGATGGACGAATAAAATAGGTTCCTACGTTAGTCAGGCTTGTTGCCGGTGTAGTATAGAAAATTGTATCCAGGCCAAGATTCTCCATGGTAAATCCGGAACTCTGAATCGGGATACTATCGACTGTAACGGTCACAGAAAACGCGGGAAGGACTTCTCCAAATTTCTTAGAAGCGGCATTCGCTGTTACAATAACCGAGTGCTTAGTGTTTGGAAAGAAGAATGCTGAATCAGAAAGTCCACCATCATTCATATTTATTGATGTTGGCGGAGTGTATACCTGAACAGGTGGATTACCTATAAAAGCAGGGAATAACGCGGAGAGTTGAGTCGAACTGATTACATTAGTTGGCAGCGTGTCTCCGCGTAGCAGGATCACAGATTGAGAAGTATAAAAATGGCCGTTTACGGTTACATCAAGGTCTTGCACCCCCGGGATAAGTGTGGTATCGTCGGGAACGAGACTGCTGATGATTGGCTTACCGGATGCGAAAGATTGCAAAGCAGCGTCTGCCTGAATGAAACCAAAACCGGTACTGTCGTCGTAACCGATTGTTGGGCCCATTTCAATAGTTGTATTCTTTAAGATAGTTCTTATTTCTTCGGGTGTGAGTGTTTGATTAGAGAATTTTTTCTTTCCTTCAATTAGCAAGGCGGCAACAGCGGCGGCGTGAGGCGCGGCAGCTGAAGTGCCAAAGAAATTAGGGAAAGCGTCGCCATCAATATTCTGACCACCAAGATACACGGTAGTATTCACTCCATTAGGAGCTACAAAATCCGGTTTCATCCTGTCGTTTCCGTTAACCGGCATTCCTCCAATAGAAGAGAAGGTTGCAATGGTTGGAGGAGAATTTGGTCTGAAGGCAGGAGTATATAAATACAATGCGGCACCTACTGTCATAGCTCCTGCAGCATTTGCCTGTCCGACGATGGTAGAAGATTCAGTATTGAATTCGTTGATGGTCGCCTCACCACGGAAAATAATGTATTTAAATTTCACATTGCTTTGACCGGCAATTTTTGTGATTAGAATATTAGCATTGGCAGGAGCACGAACAGAGAACGAAAGTACTTCAACCGGATCTCCATTAAGATTGTCCCGGTTAAATCCAAACAAGACTGTTCCATCGTTATCGACGAGATAAATATCCATATCCGTAGATGCTCCCGGTAACTGACCTAAGGAATAAACTGAATCTTCCCATTGCAAAACAATCGTGTAAGATCCACGGGCAAGAGAAAGATTCTGAAAAATATCCCCGCCACCAAAATTATGTGGTGTTCCGATTATACCCGGAGGAGCGACAGCCGCCTGAAAATTATTTTCATAGGATTTGTTACCGTAATTTCCAGCGGATGTGAAGTAAGCAGTACCTCTGTCGGCAACATAATCTACCGCCTGAGCAACAACGCCATCCTGAAAGAATGATTCAGTGATGAAAGAGATGTCATCAACAATAACGTCACAACTATCTTCTTCGCACAATTGAGTAATTCCTTGTGCCAGATCTCCGGCACTAATGAATCCTGTGCGGAATGCGAGCTCAGCATCAGGTGCGACATCGTGTACAATCTGTAACATGGCTCTTCCTTCATCTGTACGGACACCATACGGATAATCTTTTTTAACGCTCACCGGTGTAGAGTTGTTCGCATTTTGTATTCCGGGAAGATCGCCATTTTGAACATCAGCTAAGGCTGGATCACCGATAATGGTATTATAGCTATCTGATAACACACCTATTTTAACCCCGGCACCACTGACACCAAAGGAACTCCTGGCTCTATCTGCACGAAGGGAAATATCTCCATCACTATATGCAAGTCCTGTCGCACCGAAACCTATAACAGGTGGGTAGTATGGTCTGCAGAAATTCAGTATGGTTCCAAGGCTATCTAATTTTCCAAGATTCTTTATCGGAAATTTACCGGTGATGATAAGTGAATTCAATCCATTGTCGACGGTATCTGTCAGGCCATAATCAACTGATTCCAGAATCGAAAAGAGAGTATCATACTTCCCTTCGATGGAAATAAATTCCATTAGCACGCTGTCGCTTCTGAAGAGGAGGAGATTTTCATTTAAAGTATCCGCAACAATGGAATCGGCGTTTTCATATACAGAAGTAAGTTCGGCTCCAAGTACGGTACTCACGTGTCCGCTGTCAGAAGGTGTAACGGCAGGAACAATACAGGTAATTACAGTTACCTCTGCATTCACTCCGGCAGTACATCCATTGTTATCAGTTACAGAATAGAAATATGAACCGGTGAGTAATCCTGTCGTGCTGGCTCCGCCTAACACATAAGGAAGAGTTCCTCCTAAAGGAGTTAATGCAACACTTCCCGTGCTGCCAATACACACATCTTGTGCAGTAGGGTCAGCTGTAAGAGTTAGTTCAGATGGTTCTGTGATACTAATGCTGCAAGATGTACTACAGCCATTTGCATCTGTAATAGTGGTGCTATAACTTCCTGCTATGAGACCTGAATAAGTACCTGAACCATTGTAGAATCCAACTCCTCCTGTCCCCGACACACTATAGGAGCCGGAGTTTCCACCGAAACAGAGTACCTCAGAAACAACTGTGCAACTTGCCAGCAATGGATCGGGTTGTGAAATTGTAGCACTGCACGTTGTCTGACAACCATTTGCATCCTGTACGTTATAGTAATAAGTTCCTGCTGATAGTCCAGATTGAACATCACCGCTAATCGTGTATGGAGGTGTGCCTCCTATAGGAGTAACAAGCGAACTGCCGTCTGCTCCGCCATAACAAGAAACAGAGGTAAGTTCCGATCCAATAGCATAGAGATAATTTGGTTCTGTAATGACAGAGGTACATGTAACGGAACAGCCTAAGGCGTCTGTCACTGTAAAGGAGTAACTACCAGCAGCAAGCTCATGACGTAATCCATCTCCGCTGTAAGGTGGCATTCCACCCGAAGCCTGGATATCAATAATTCCATCTTCAGCACCGAAACAAGTTCCATTAGTAACTACAACGCAATTTGCCACGAGGTTACATTGGGAAGGTTCAGTGATAGTTACTGAGCATACTATTGAGGAGGATCCGCAATTATTTGCATCTGTAACGTTATATGTATATGTACCTGCTGTGAGTCCGGTTACCGGATCGCCCCAGACGTAGTACGGTGGTGTTCCGCCTGATGGTGATACTAAAACAGAACCATCATTTCCTCCATAAACAGAAACGTTTGACAGAACAGAACAATTCGGTTGAATTAAGTCGGGTTCGCTGATAGTCTCGCTTGAATAGGCCTGACAACCATTGGCATCTGAGATGACAAAATTATAGGTGCCCACAGTATAAGGTGATGCTGTTCCGACATTGTTGTAAGGCGGAGTCCCTCCGGATCCTGTAATGCTAATAAAAGTATTCCCTCCATTACAAAGAATAGTACCCGAAGTAGCACTGGCTATGAGTTCTGAAGGTTGAGTAATTGTAACTCCGCATGTAGTCTGGCATCCATTATCATCTGTTACAGTGTAATAATATGTGCCGGCAGTAAGATTTGACTGCGGATCTCCACTGATTGTATATGGAGCAGTACCGCCATCAGGCGTTACCAGAGCACTGCCATTATTGCCACCATAACAACTGACAGTTGTAAGTGCTGAACAATTGGCTATGAGGTAGGCAGGTTCGGTAATTGTCGTTCCGCATGTAGTAGAGCAACCTGCAGCATCCGTTACTGTATAAGTTTGAAACCCGCCGCTTAACCCTGTAAAAACACCTGTTCCGGTATACGGAAGCAGGCCGCCGGAAGCAGTAACTTCAACCAGCCCGTCTTCGTTTCCATTGCATGTAACATTACTGAGCACGTTACACGATGCATTCAGGTTGCACGGCGGTTCATTAACTGTAGCTGTACAGGTATTTGAACTTGATGTGCAACCATTCGCGTCGTTGACATAGTAATAATAATTACCTGCTGACAGATTTGTATGAAGTCCGAAGTCGCCTGAATAAGGCGGAGTGCCACCACTTGCAGTCACATCAATGGAGCCATCATTGGCACCATAAACTGAAATATTATTGATCAACGTACATATTGGCTGTAAAACTGCAGGTTCATTTATAGTGACTGTTACACCTGATATTCCACCGCATCCATTGAAGTCATCTGCTCCGATATAATAAACTCCAGGGCCTAAGTTTGGGAAGACACCGGTTCCGTTGTTAGGGTAAGGGCCACCCGGACCATTTAAGAAGAAGTAATATCCGTGTGGGTATGTAATCGTGTCGATTTGCGGGGTTCCACCGGTAACACCATGAATGTAAAGTTGACCATTGGAATAACCAGTACAGGAAACATTGGTAATATCCACGATACCCGGCATAACTTGCGTTGGTTGGGTTACTGTTACGGAGTCTGTAGCCGAACATCCGGTTAAATCAGTTATTGTGAAAGTGAGCACAGTGTCTGTTCCTGTGATACCGCTGAAATTAAAAAGGCCGGTGCCAGAATAAGGAACAGTGCCGCCGCTGCCGTTAACAGCAACATCGAATGAATATCCATAACAATTCGGACCTTGAACTGTAAACAAAATTGTTGCTGACTGGCTCACAGTAACCGTCGTGCTTGAGCAGGCACCAGGCAGGGTGCATGAGCCCTCTCCACGAACATAATAAGTTGTTGTAGTCTCAGGACTCACTGTTAGTGATGTTCCGGTACCAACGAGTGTGCCTCCGCAAGTTCCGGTGTACCATGCCCAATGTGTTGCACTATATAAATAACCTGAACTGACTGAAAGAGTGACACTGTCGCCACTGCACACTGAACCACTTGAAAGCACAGGAGTTTCCGCATCTAAGCAGACAGAAGGGAAGTAGAGACTCAGACTGTTAGGTCCGCCGAAAGCACCGGCGTCATTACGAGTTCCGTTCAGGTCATTGTAGATCGGATCAGGATCTCCACCGTCAATCGCGTCACTTCCTGCTAGAAGTACACCATATTGATTAGTACTGCTGTTGGAAACATCGGAATTTGTAGCGTCTGCTGTGAAATTCGCAAACCCATTACCGGCAGGTCCCCAGATGCTTGCATAAGTGGTATAATTATATCTAAATGGATTAAAGGTGACATCACCGGGACTCCAAAGAGTATATCTGCTTTTGATCAATAGATTATTTCTTAGACTTATTTGGTGACTCGAACCGATCTGAAAGAAGAATCCTGCACCACCGCCATCATCAGTAAGTGTATTATTAATACATATATTTCCACCAGGCGAAGGTAATTTTAGTGATCTGAAATACAGAATTGCATTGGTCGTTCCATCGGTTCGAAAGTAATTATTGGATACATTAACATACTGCGTATTGCCCCAGAATGCTATTGTTCGTCCACCACTACTTACGTGAAAATGATTACCGATAATGTGATTTGTGTCATTTGTTGGATTGGAAGAACTTAAAATCTGTGATACTTCATAATAACCCGCAACAGATGAGCGAATATAATTTCCGATCCAACTTCCCCTGTACAGAATCAACATTGTCACCCCTGTGTGGTTGAAGATGGAATCATATTCGATAATAAAATTTAAATTCGTTGGCGAACCATTCACTTCTCCGGTCACTTTGCTATAAGCAAGGCGCTCACCTCCTGGTGTAGTGCCATTATTCGTAACGATTCCGGTGATATCCGCGTCAAATACCTGCCAACCATCAGCCATGTCAAAATTACCCTGGATTTTATACTTAGAGCCGGGAACACCGCAGATAAATCTGAGATTTGAAAGTCCGGGTGCACTTATATTTTCAGGGTAGGCGGAGCCACCTAACTTCGGATAAATTTTAATTACAACACCATTTCCTGCAGCTGCCAAAGCAGTACCTATTGTTGAAAATTCACCGTTGCTTCCATTCGCATTCACAAGCAGGGTGTCAACAAGTCCGTCGCAATTATCATCGATTCCATTTATTAACTCAGGTGCTCCGGGATAAATACTCATATTATTGTCATTGCAATCAGCAGAATCCTGCACGTATCCTGTGACGGGCGAACAGGACAGGATGGATGAAGCGATATTTCCAAACCCGTCGCCATCTGCATCAGTATAGTAATTTCCTCTTGGAATATTTACAGGGCCAGAGGCGACCCAGTTAGAAGTTGAACCGGTGAGAGCAAAATTCGCCAAAGTCTGAGTGTAACCATTTCCACTTGCATCTGCCAGATTTGTGATTCCTGTATTAGTTCCGTTAGGTACTCCCTGATTGAAGTGGTAGTTGGCAACCAGTCCGTTACCCGTTGCTGTAATTTCACAGTTCAGGTTGGATTGTATTTCAACTTGAGAGAGTTCCCTGTTCCATATCCTCAATTCATCAACACTTCCATTAAAATTTTTGCTGTTACCGGTCCATGTAGTTCCTATGTATAAATTGGCAACTGTGGGAGAGTTTGGAAGTGAGTTAGTAGGACTTGGGATTGCGTATCCCGCAGTTGCACGGAGGATACCGTCTAAATATAAGAATGCGTTGGTATTCGTTCGTACAACAGTGTAGTTATGCCAATTTAAATCTGTTGGCCATGGAACACCGGTAGAAGTCCAGTTATCTCCTATACAAATAGTATCATTGTTGTATTTTCCAATATAAAAATATCGTCCCTGTGAAATGATGTTAATACCATTAGTCGGCTGAAAAACGTTTTGTTTGGCCCAAATTGAAACGGTATATTCCCCGGTAGTCGGGATTAATTCTACAGGGCCATTCACTACATCGTTAATTCCATCAAAATTTAATGCCTGGGAATACCCTTGTTGTGAATTCATCAGAAGTAATGTCGTGAAAGCAAAAAACAACCAAATGAAATATTGTTTTTTCTTCAGTGAGACTTGCTGTTTCCCTTGTCGCAAGTTGAAGATTGAAGATGAAAGTGTACATAAGTGATTTTTGATTTCGAACGTAATAGTTGAACTCATGGTTTTTGTGTTTGTGTATAAATTTTAAAAAGAAGAGATTGATTGATTAATTATATTGAAGATTAAATGCCGTCCAGGTATATTGCATGCCGGATGAGCTTCCGCTATTGATATTATTTAATAATAAGAATCCGAATAAAATTCTGAATTCAATGTGACTGATGCAGCGTTTCATATTATTGAAATTTTTTAAAGGGATTAGTTGGGATTGATCATAATCAGTAGAAGACTAAATTAATAGATAATTTTGACATAAAGTGAATATAAAATCCCTCCCAGTAAGTTTAAGTATTTGGAAATCAAAACAAATGTAAGCGGATCCCAGCTGGATTTCAAGTGTTTTTGTTGATGTTTTCAAACATAAAGTTGCTGAAATTTCAATAAAAAGGGCGAAAATATATATTGGTCAATCGAATTCGTCTATTGGCCAAATAGTTTTACATATAAATAATCATGACAAACGCCAGTTAGACATACTATCAAAAAATATTAAACGCCCCAAAAAAGGCTGCTACTTACAGCAGCGAAAGAGTTTGAAAATCGATTTTAGTTACCGGTTTAGGAATACATTAGTCACCGTTTTTACGAGTTTTGAGCTTTTTTAATATTTAATAATTCTCATTTTTTCAATCGGTTTCTCGTTACTAATTTTTATACTGACGGTGTACAAACCCGTCGACAGACTTTCTGCATCGATCAAGTTGCTTCCCTTCATCAAAGTACCTTCAATAACTATATTACCGAGTATATCTATTATTTTAAATTCTGCCTGATTGCATTGTTCGGGAAGAAGTATATTCAGATTGTTTAATACAGGGTTTGGAAAAACAATTATATTTTCAGTGCTATAAATATTATTGACAGATACAGGGTTGAATGAGAAAACACTTGAATGTCTTATACAACCATTGGTGTATGTAACACTAAGGGTATAGTCGCCAGCGATTGTTGGCATATAAGATGAATTAGTCGCACCGGTAATAGGATTCCCATCCAGATACCATTGATAAAGCCCGCAGCATGAAGCAAAAAAAGTGTCATTGCTCATGGCAAAAAATGGTATTGGTGCCGGGAGCACTGTCAGTAAACTTGCGTCAGAAGAGGTGCATCCGTTTGCATCTGTGACTTCAAGTGTATAGGTTGTTGATGAGACGGGGTTAGCAATCGGATTAGCATTGCCAGATGAATTCAGGCCGGATGCAGGTGACCAAAGGTAAGTGTACGGGATGGTACCTCCTGAGGCGGATGGACTCCCTCCAATGAGAACTCCCGTTCCCTCGCAGGTTGTTTGCGGATTACCGGCGGAGGAGGAGAGTGCAGACGATGGTCCTAAAATTGTAGCAAAAGAAATTGTTGAGCAGGAATTTGCATCTGTTATTGTCACGGAATAATTGCCGGCTATGAGATTAGATGCGGTGGAGGAGTATTGTATAGGGTTTGTTGACCACTGGTAAGTAAAGGGAGGACTGGATCCATTTACGTTCGCGGTTGCTATGCCATTCGTATCGCCAAAGCATTGTACATCAGTTACCGACATGCTCACAACGAAGTCTGAAGAAAGGAGGGCAAGTGTTCTGGCAGAACTGCTTCCACATGCATTGTTGGCAGTGACAGAGATGGTTCCTGAAGCATTTCCGGCAATTACTGAAATCGAGTTCGTGGCAGAAGTGCCTGTCCATCCGGAAGGTAGGGTCCAAGTATAAGCAGTCGCTCCCGCAACCGGTGACACAGAATAATTCTGATTGTCTCCCGGACATACAGTGGTATTGCCCAGAATCACGGATGGTTGAACCGGTGGCTGGCATACTTGTTCTGTGACAGTCAGACTTGATTTGTACACATAATCATTGATATTACTTCCGCTAGCGTCTGCAGCAACACCGGCAAAATAAAAGCTGACTGCCCCGCTTCCTGTGGCAGGTGCGGTCCAGCTGAAATTAAATGTTTTTGAGCCACTTGCAGCTCCAGCGTTTAGCTGGTGAACCACATTTCTTCGAGTTATTCCGCTTACTAACAAGGTTTTAATTTGTGTTGCAGCAGCATCAGTGATATTCAATGTCCCGGCATTATCATTGGCAGAATTCAATGCTTCAAAACCAAAGCCAAAAAGAATGTTGGTAGAGCGGGTTACTGTAATGCTCATGTTGTAGGTTTGGCCTGCGACATATTCATTCGCCGGCATTCCTGAATTTTGAAAAGTGATTGATCCACCTCCGGTGTTCACAGCGAAGGATGTGTGACAAGTTGTACAATCACCTTCTCCCGGTGAGCCGGTATATCCGGCTCGACCATCCTCGCTCAATTGTTCACTGCTGAAGACCAGAACGGCAAGAAAAGGGAGGATGCTTAAGCTGATTTTTTTTAACATGGGAGTTGATAAACGGAATAGCATTCGCGTGTCGTTTATTAGGGTTAGAGATTCAGAGATTGCTGAGTCGACAAAATTCTATATAAAATTAATCATATCAATTCGGATCAGCAAGTAAAAAGATGTATAATTTATGAAAAGACATATTCTCAGTTCCGGAATGATTGGTGTTTCTAATTGACTATGCGGGCTTAAATTACTTCAAGTCTCTTTTTGCATCGATGAGAGAATCACGTATTAGATGAGATCGGACACGCTGAAAGATTTATAATTTTTCAATTGAATGTTTAAATCAACCAGTCTGTTTGGATTCATCATCAGAATCCATAATATTGCCAGATGAAATTCGAAAGGTATCTCTTCTATTTTCTGGTATTGCTTCATTTGATTCCAGTTTTTATTTTACCCTATTTCGTAACGCACGATGGCCCTGCACATGTTTACAATGCTAATTTGATTCAAAGTTTACTGTTTGATAAGGATTCCGCCGCAGCGGAGTTTTTTACCTTCAACCCGCAAATCCTGCCGAACTGGATTTCACATATACTTCTGGCACTTTTTAACCTGGTACTGGAAGCTCCATTGTCTGAGCGAATAGTTATCGCGATTTATACCATCACTTTTCCTCTGGCTTTCCGGGCACTTGTACTTCAAATTAACCCCGGAGCAATTGTTGCCAGTTACCTCGTATTCCCGTTCATTCAAGCATTTTGCATTCTCACCGGGCTGTACAGTTTCTGCCTTGGATTATGCCTGCTGTTTTTTGTTGTCTGCCGTTTTCAAAAAGCGGATTATTTATCCGAAAAAAATAAAATCCTTTGGTATTCATTATGGATGTTGCTGATATATTTCTCACATCTCTTTGTATTTATGCTCACAATGTTGACAATAGGTTTGATGATCAGCTGGCAGCATTTAATAGTGAATGGACTTTCACTTAAAAGTATGTTCTCAAATATAAATTATTGGTGGACGCGAATTCGATGGCTTTTGCTTGTATCGGCTATCCCATTGTTGATGACATTATTATTTTCTTTTCACCAAGCATCTAAAACTGACTCTGAGATTCCTGAGTTCAGTATCATGCTGGAGCTTTTCATTGATGTCAGGCCGATAATTGCTCTGAATTATGTTCAGGAAAAAGTTTATTCCAGGCCTTTGTTTTTTGTGTATGTTGTTTTATTTGTTGCTGCCCTGATTATGAAATTTCGTATCTCACACAAAGAGAAATCAAGGTTTTTGTCTCCGGCTGATGGATGGTTAATTCTGTCTGTAATTATGACCATCTTTTATTTCTTTCTCCCCGATGATATTTTTTCCGGAGGAATTGTTGCCATCCGATTTTGCCTGATGAGTTATTTGTTTTTAATTCTCTGGCTTTCTGCCTTCAGTCCAAAACCGCTGGCTATGGTCGGAGCGATAGTTTCGGTTGCCTCTGCACTTTTATTACTGAACGTCCGTTATCCTGCATTGCGTTCCTTATCCGATGATGCAAGGGATTTCGCTACCATTACTCCACATATTCCGGCAGGTAAAACTCTGGCGACATTGAATTATTCAGATAATTGGATGATGGATAATATTGCAAGTTATATTGCAGGGGATAAGGCTATCTTGCTTCTTGATAATTATGAGGCGAACCAGGTGCACTTTCCTCTCATCTGGAAAGAAAACAGAAATCCGGATGAGATTTTAGGCAATGCAGGAAAAAGTAACCGGCCATGCATTGATTTGAATAATTTTAAAAAAGCCACTGGAAGGGAAGTTGATTATATACTTGTGATGAAAAGACCTGTTGACTTAATTGATTCCTGCTCCCTTGTGGCGGATGAGGCATTGCGAACAGGATATAAGGAAATTTTCAGAACCCCATTGGAGCATGGAGTCTTGTATCAGAATATATTTTTAAAATAAATTTTTGTTTTAAAACGATGAAATTTTTCGAGAAGTGATAATGAATGCAAGAGCTTGTTATTTAAGAGATTCCAACTCAGTTTTTTATGCCTCTCAATTTTAAACAATTCATTTACGTTAATCAGAACCCCCATATCTCAGAATTTAAATTAAAAATTTAACTTTGTGCAATTCACTGATAAACGCTAAAACCATGAAACGTATAAATTACACTTTTACATCATTATTATTGCTGTTGTTTGTATCAACACAAAACTTTGCTCAATTAGCATTGCCGGCACCAAGTCCAAAAGCCAGTGTGATGCAAACGGTCGGTCTGACTGACATTACTATTGAGTACAGTAGTCCGGGAGTAAAGGGACGAACGATTTTTGGAGATTTGGTTCCCTATGACAAGATATGGCGCACCGGTGCTAATGCGGCAACTAAAATTACTTTCAGCAAGGACGTGACCATTTCAGGAACTAAAGTTGCAAAGGGAAGTTACTCAGTGTTTACAATTCCGGGTAAGACTGAATGGACAGTTATTCTGAATAAGAATGCAAGTGCATCTGCCGATGAGTATAAAAAGGAGGAAGATGCAATCAGGATTATGGCTAAACCTGAAATTGCCCCCATGCGCGAGCGCCTTGTTTTCCAGATTGTTGATTTTGATGATTCCAAAGCAACGGTGAGTCTTGAATGGGAAAAACTTCGTGTATCATTCGCATTAAATCTGGCAACAGATGAGCAGGCAATAGAAAATATTAAAAGCAGTCTCGGCGGCACATGGAGAACATACAATTCTGCTGCTCGTTACATGATGGATAAAAAGGACTATGAAACTGCTATGAAGTATGCCAACCAAAGTCTGCAGTTGTCTGACGAGTGGTTCAATAACTGGACAAAAGCAAACATACTTTCCAAGATGAATAAAAATAAGGAAGCTTATGAGTTAGCGACCAAAACAAAGACACTTGGTGATAAGAATCCGGAGGGCTTCTTTTTTAAGGATCAGGTTGAGAAAGCACTTGCGGAATGGCCAAAGCAATAATTTGGAAATAATTTCAGCATTGCAAGAATTCAGAATGCGGGAAACATAAAATTGTTTTCCGCATTTTTTTGTGTCTTCCGGATGCGTAAAAATTCTTTGTTTGGATACAAGACTGTCAAGATGTCTGATAGGATTTCATGAGTTTCAAGTAGTGAAAGAAATAAGAAAAGAGGACTACCAATACACATCCTATAAGGTTGAGCCAAAGGAATGCTGTCAGGTCAAGCCAGAAGCTGAACAGGACAAATGCCTCCGCAGTGAGTGCAGCGTAAAATACTTTATCGCCGGTTATTTTTTTGAAATAAAAAGCGACAACAAAAATTCCAAGTATCGTTCCATAGAAGAGGGAGCCAAGTTTATTGACAGCTTCAATCAGACTTCCTAACTGATTTGCAAACATTGCCACTAAAATGGCGTAGACTCCCCAAAGTACTGTTGCCCAGCGAGAAGTGCTCAGATATTCTTTATCGCTTTTCTCTCTTCTTGAAAATCGTTTTACAATGTCAACAACGGTTGTTGAAGCAAGTGCATTTAGCTCAGATGAAGTGGATGACATGGAAGCTGAAAAAATCACCGCAATCAGCAGCCCGATCAATCCTGCAGGGAGGTAGCTTGTGACAAATGACAGAAATATATAATTAGTATCATTCGTTTCTGCCAGAGGATCGTTTTTTTTCATGAGAGCCATTACTTCTGTCCTGACCTTTTTTATTTTTTCATCTTTTGCTAACATGGCTGTGCCATGCTTCATCCGGGCAATTTCATCTCCTTCCCGTATTGCTTTTGTCAGGTCGCCAAGCTGTAGTTTCTTTTCATTGTATAATAATTCATATTCTGAATTCAGCTTCTTGTACTCAGCCGAAAATTTACCAGAAGAAATTTTTGCCGTTTCAACGCGATTGAAATGCAAGGGTGGTTGATGAAACTGGTAGAAAACGAATAGTAAAGCACCGATCATCAAAATCAGGAATTGCATGGGAATTTTGATAACACCGTTGAATAATAAGCCCAGACGACTTTGACCTATACTTTTTCCTGATAAATAACGTCCCACCTGTGATTGATCTGTGCCAAAGTAGGAGAGTGCCAGAAAAAACCCGCCTATTAAGCCGGACCAGATGTTGTATTGATTTTTAAGGTCGAAGGAAAAGTCAACCACATTCAATTTTCCCATGGATCCTGCCACCTGTAAGGATTCTTTCAGATTCATATTATCAGGAATCAGATGAACCACCATGTAAGCGGCAATGAACATTCCAATAAAAATAACAGCCATTTGCTGCATCTGTGTTATACTGACAGCTTTGGTTCCTCCTGCAACTGTATATATAACCACCAATCCGCCAATGAATAGATTCGTCCAGTAAATGTTCCATCCAAGAATTGATGACAGGATGATAGAGGGTGCATAAATAGTAAGGCCGCAAGCTAAACCTCTTTGCACTAAAAATAGAAAAGCGGCAAGAGCTCTTGTTTTCAAATCAAAGCGCTGTTCTAAGAATTCATAAGCTGTATAAACTTTGAGCTTGTGAAAAATGGGAACAAAGGTGATACATAAAACCACCATGGCGAGTGGGAGTCCAAAGTAAAATTGTACGAAACCCATTCCGTCTATGTAAGCCTGTCCGGGTGCGGAAAGAAAAGTAATCGCACTGGCCTGCGTCGCCATGATCGAAATCCCTACGACATACCAAGGCATTGTTTTATTTGCAAGCAGATAGCCCTCGATGTTTTTGTTTCCGCGGCTTTTCCATATACCATAGACAACAATGAACAAAAGTGTGCCGCATAGAACCAGCCAGTCCAAAACACTCATGAAAAGAACTTTTTAAACAGGTAGAAAAGTAAAATCAGCAGAATAAGATTGGCTATGACAGCAATATATATCCCTCGCCAGGTTTTAAAAAAGGGGGGCTTATCTTGATTCGTCATTCTGGTTCTGATGAGTTTTATCTGATATAATTTATAGAAATTACTTGTCGTGTTGTGGTTTGCCGGCTGAAATTAGATTCACAAATAATTTATAAGCACCCGGCACACCGGCAGGCAATTCTCGGAAGAAGGAGAGCCCTGTATAGATAAAGTGACCTTGCCCATAGGTGGCATAAATCAATGAGCCTTCCTGTGCTTTTTCTCCCGCATCATTCATCGAAAGGATTGTTTCGTATTTCGGATCACATTCTCCCGCAAAATACAAACCCCGTTCTTGAATCCAATTTTTAAAATCGGAAGAACGGATAAGATTTGGTTGTGTGAGAAGTTTGTGATCTTTCTTCAGAATCCGTACTTCCGCAATTTCATCCGTAACTCTTTCACGAGTGATCTTGAATGGGTAAGGGCCAATATCCGCTTTAATGGTGCTCAAGAAGTTGTTGGTATTGTATTGCACTAATAATGTCCCGCCGGTTTTTACATATTCCATAAGCCTGGGTTGATAGACATTCATTCTGTCATTGGTGTTATAAAGCCTGATTCCGGTAATGATCACATCAAAGGTCGATAAATCGCCTTGGCTTAATAATTCGTCATCTAGCATTTTAACCTGGTATCCGATTTGATGCAATGCGGCAGGTATATTATCTCCGGCACCTTCTATATAGGCTATTTTTAATGGCAGCATCTTAAGATCCATGTGGATTAACTTAATCTCTGCATCATGAACTAAAGTTTGGACCGGTATATGGTTATGTTCAACCCGTGTTATTGTTTTTCCTGTTGTGTTTCCATTTACAGTTATGCTTGGCCTCAATGTTGTTTCCGTGAATTCCACAGGAGGACTAATAGTGAAAGTAAATTTTTGTTCTTCATTTTTTTCTGTGAATTCAAAGTTTAATTTCTCCGGGTTTATCTTCCATCCTTTAGGGGTCGGTAGTTGAAAGGTGCCCTTTATTTTTGATGCATTGGCGCGCAGTGAAATATTGATAAGTTGTGACTTCTCCGAAGGGAAAAGGCTTGAACTATTCACAGGATGTATGCTAACGGAAGGGAGTATTTCAAATGATTGATATAATTCACCACGAACCGGATCTACCCATTTATAAACTAATGGCCTGAATACAGAAAGTGTGTCATCCCCAATTCGCAAAAGAAATTCAATTTGTATTGGAGATTCAGATTCAGGAATGCCGATCTTCAGGGGGTCTGGTGACGCGAACAGTCCTGATGAATTGCGTTTATGCAGCCAGTAAGGGTTGCTATAGTCTTGATTTTGTGGAATGACAATCGATCGGGGAATGCTGCTTAGAGTATTATATATCAAATTGGAAGATATCAGAGTATCCGGGGCAAATCCTTTTACACGAACTTGCAGTAGTGTAACAGGTAATCTACTTCTGTGTATCGTATTTGCATTGATTGAAATAGTTTCTTCTGGTGTAGCATAGGAAGTCTGTGAGTTTGCCTCCATAAAAAAACCAGCACAGGAAAGAATAAGATCTTCTGTTTCTTTGAGTTTTTGTTTTTTCCAGTAATCGTCTGTAATATTTTTCTGAATTAATTTTTTAACGGCGAATAGGCCTGAAATGCTTGCAGAAGGATTCAATGGATTGAAATGACTCACAAGAGTAGTCAGTTCGTTTGAAATTTCGGAGGAGTTATCCAGCCGACTCCAGGTAGTATTAACACCACTGAACTCATTTCTTTCAAATGCTTCTCCACTAAGATATTTAATATAGTCATTTTGAATTCCTCTGCTTTTAGCAGCTCCAAACCCCTGACTTTTATGCATGCTTCTGCTTTCAGATGCTAATTCTCCATATGATTTTCCCAGTATTTCATTATAAGTTCCAATGTCTACAGGAATGATATCAGGTTTATCTTTTACATCTTCTTCTTTCACCCGGAACATATTCCAGAAAATTCTTTTCGCCTGCCAGGGCTTTACCGATTTTAACTGATCAGGGAATTTTGCGGGATCCGCTGCTGATGAAAATGCTTCCAGTCCCAAAAGGGCAGAGGCTGTATGATGCCCATGTCCGCCTTCGCCTGTTGTCGGAAATCGGAGAATGATCACATCAGGTTGAAATTTTCTTATCGTCCAGACTACATCTGATAGAATGGAATCCTTATTCCAGATAGCGAATGTTTCTTCCGGATTTTTTGAATAGCCAAAATCAATAGCCCGTGTAAAAAACTGTTCCGCTCCATCAATTCTGCGGGCAGCAAGTAACTCTTGTGTCCTTATCACCCCCAGAAGATCACCTTGTTCAGTGCCGATAAGATTTTGCCCTCCATCACCACGGGTTAATGAAAGATAGGCTGCTCTGAATTTTTTTTCATTCGCATAATAGGAAAGTAATCTTGTGTTTTCATCATCCGGGTGAGCTGCGATGTATAATACAGAACCGAGGGTGTTTAGTTTTTGAAGCCCAAGTAGAATTTCTGCCGTATTTATTGATTTTTGCTGTGCATTTGTGCTGACAATACTTGATAAGAGACAAAACAGAAGAGAGAATTGATAACGCATATACATTGCTGATTTGAACAAATATAGGGTTTCAGGTTGAAAAATTGTTCAACAATTGAAATGATTAATTCTATAGCAAAAAAAATATTTTGCTATCATAAATTCGTAGATTCATTGATTGATGACGAATAAAGAAAGCAGGCAAAAATGATTTTGACAAGTTGCTTGTTTGCTACAGGATAAAAAAATGTTCATACAATATAATGAAGTTTTTCATTGCATTGTCAGGTGTAAAAGTTGGACGGTATAGATCCGGCGAGTTTGTTTTAATTCAAGTGTACTCTGCAAGAAAAAAGTGCTGATGACAAAATGTGAACGGTCGATTACTGTAGGACAATTTAATGAATAATCAAGCATTAGTTACTTCCGGCTTTCCCGTCATAATAAAAATATTTCACTCCAGTTGATCCGGTTAGCTCTGGCAAGAACAGTGATGGAAATTTTTAAAGGCTTCGATTATAAACTGGCGAATAAACCGCGAAATTTACCAAATTCTATTTTTTCGTATATTTTTAACTGACAATGCTCAGTAACCATTACAGATAGTGGAGATATATTTGATGGAGTAAATAATAAAATATAGCCGAGAAATGAAGAAAACTATCTTTTTTTTAGTTATGGGTTTGGTCTTTTTTGTATCGCAAAAGAACCTTGCACAATGTACTCTTACCGATGCGACAAGTTGTGTTTGTCCGGATTCAATGACTAATTGTGACCTCTTACCGGATCTAACAATTTCATGGTATGGAATACAGAATTATGCTGCCGGCCCGACAGAATATCCGCAAACAGGTGCCGGTACGGATAATGGACACTTGCGGGTGACTGGTTCAACGCCAAATATTGGTTACGGGCCTTTTTCTGTGCAGGCTGAACAGAACGGTTTACATTGGTTCTTGTGCGGAACGGATACTTTTTCAGCACCTGCATCACAGACATTTGTCTGTTCAAATGGTGAGGCTGCGAAGCAAATTCTTTGGCAGCGTATCTATCACAAGAATAATAATATCATGACATTTCGTGATCGCATCGCTGGTGCTATGACTTATCAGCAGGGTTCTATGCATGTTGATAATTGGGGTATCATGTCGCTGCGTCTTCAAAATCTTCTGGAACCCAATCCTCTAAATTGGACTGTGGTGGGATGGGGTCGTAAACAGGCTTTCTGCCTCATGGATTATGGTAGTTGTACAACCTACAATGGGCATTGCCGCGATGATCAAAGTGTTTTTAATCAGGGAAACATTTTACTTAATGGAAATTTCCCAAATTGGGGTCTGGGTAATAATTATGGTTGTTCCGATGTTGAACAAGGGTGTTCAGTAGGGTATACAGATATCTATAGTGAAAGTCTGAATGGCATGTTCATCGAAATTCCTCCGGGTACTTGCAACGGAGATTATTGGATCGTATATGAAATTGATCCGAATAACAATTTCGAGGAAATGAATGAAAGCAACAACTACACCCTGATGCCCTTCACCCTCACGATGCAAGATGCTCCTGGAAATCCCGTCTCAAGGATTACTACGGATCAAAATACTATTGTTTGTGGAAATGATTCTGTCACCCTTACAGCCAATGCCGGGTTTTCATATGCTTGGTCTACAGGTGCCAGTACGCAGAGTATTCGTGTTGGTAGCGGAACTTATACTGTTGATGTTACTTCTTACTGCGGAAGTGCTATTTCACAACCGATCACAATCACATCGCTTTCGACTCCTATGCCACCGCAAGTCAACAATGATACAATCTGCGGCGGATTCAGCGCGATTTTTACAGCAACAGGGAATAACATTACCTGGTATGATACGGGAAATACGGTGGTTGGTACCGGGAATCTTTTTACCACACCTATTCTCACAAATACAACTTCGTATTATGCAGTTGATCAGATCAGTCATGCAGGAGTCGCTGCCAATGGAGGGAAAGCGGATAGCTTGGGAGGAGGTGGCTATTTCACGGGTGTACAGTATGAGATCTTTGACGCATTGAAACCATTCGTTTTAAAATCGGTGCAGGTATTTGCCAGCGGAGCCGGATCACGGACTATACAGTTATATAATAGTTCAGGAGCAATTCTGCAATCGGGGTCATTTAATATTCCTGATGGCTCTTCCAGAGTAAATCTGAATTTCAATGTACCACCTGGTACAAATCTTCGGTTAGGTGCCATTGGTGCACCAGATTTATGGCGAAATAATGGTGGCGTAACATATCCTTATACTTTAGCGGATACAATGTCAATTACCGGTTCCAGTGCAGGCGCGTCGTTTTATTATTTCTTCTACGATTGGGAGATTGAAGTAGGAGGAGGAGCTTGCAGCAGCCCGGCGACTCTGGTGAATGCAGTTGTTGAAGTTTGCACTGGCATTGATCCTGCGGTGGATCTTTCCGGGAATATAAGCATTTATCCAAATCCTTCTGCAGGCATTTTTACTCTAGATATGATTCTTCCCGGCAACGGAACTCAAGTTAACCTAGTTGTCGGCGATTTAACCGGACGAAAATTGCTGAATCGTTCCCTGTCAGGGGTTTACGGAAGACATTCGGAAGTTATAGACCTATCTGGTTTATCACGAGGAATTTACCAATTGACCGTTTTCATCGAAGGGAGGAGATATGTCCGGAGATTGAGCTTACATTAATCACAATTTCCGGTTTTTACATTAACAATCAGTATGGGCTCGACGATTAAAACTGATTATGGAAAATGGAGAGCTATAAGTCTTGCAACAGTATACCTGTTGATGGGACTACATATTGCACATTGGAAACTGGCTGGGAGAACACTGGCACCATTGGAGTTTAATGAGGTGCTCTATACGGTTCATTTAGGTATCATTACCGCCGGATTCATTTTTATGGCACTGACAATAGTCGCCACTTTGGTAGCTGGTCGATTTTTTTGTTCCTGGATGTGTCATATGGTTGCTTTGCAGGATGGTTGTTCCTGGCTTTTAAAGAAATTAAATATCCGGCCAAAACATATCCGGTCTCGTACTTTATTGTGGGTTCCCTTTGCGTCGGTGATATATCTTTTTATTCTTCCACAGATTGAACGGATAATGACCGGACAGCCGGCGATTTCTATTCATCTGGCACAAGATTCAGATGGTTGGGCTTCTTTCATGACAAGTAACTTCTGGCGTAATCTCCCTTCGTTAGGGATTACACTTTTCACTTTTTTCATCTGTGGTGGATTGATAGTTTATATTCTCGGCTCACGCAGTTTTTGCCAGTATGCTTGTCCTTATGGGATGATCTTTGCACTTTCTGACCGCATAGCACCCGGTAAAATTAAACTTACCGGTGATTGCACTCAATGTGGGAAATGTACCGCGGTTTGTTCTTCTCACATTCAGGTACAACATGAAGTCATTCAGTTTAACCGTGTCGTTGATCCGAATTGCCTGAAAGATCTGGATTGTATTCAGGTGTGTCCGGAAGATGCGTTGTCTTTTGGTCTTGCTAAACCCTCCGGATTTTTATCCTATAAGAAGCTGGATGGCTATAGGAAGAAATTTGATTTTAGTATCGGAGAAGATGTTTTTCTGGCAGTGAACACATTTATCTTCATTAGTATTTTTCGTGGATTATATGATAGCATTCCTTTTCTCTTGGCTATTGCCCTTGGAATCCTCTTTTCATTTGGTTTAATTATTTTGATCAGATTGTGGCGTACAGAATTTGTACGAATCAATTCATTTATTCTGAAGAGACCTCACGGTATCACCCGGGAAGGAAAAGTTTTTGCCGTGTTTATGTCACTTCTACTATTGCTTTCGATTCATAGTGCAATTGTTCATTATTATACGTACCTTGGCGAGCGTGACTACAACGCCTTACTTCAAATGCAACTGAATTCTGTTAACCCAGAGGCGAATTTTGCAAATTCTGCTCAAGTGAATAGAGCTTTTGATCGGTTGCACAAGGCTGACCGGCTGGGGCTTTTGCATCCGGCAAGTTTACAACGCGAATTGGCTGCCCTTAGTCTACTTAGAAACGATCAGGCCTCAGCTACAATTTTTCTGCAAAAGATGCTTGATAAATTACCGGAGGATCTCGAAGGAAGATTGAAATATGGGAAGCTGCTTATCGGACAGGGAAAATCGGTTGAAGGCGAAATTCATTTGAAGAAAGTACTTGAATCAGAAGCAATAACTGTTCGTGATAAGCATTTCAGGGCAGAGGCTGCACTCTCACTCGGCCAGCTCCGTGAAAAAGCCGGCTTTGTGGATGAAGCTTTATCCTGTTACAAAATGGCATTAGCGGAAGAGCCAGCCAACGCTGAAACGAAACTCGCGCTTGGCCTTCTCTATACTAAATCGGGTCAACATACAGCAGCTAAACAGTTGCTTATTCAGGCCGCTGCCAGCTTTCGGAATTCAGCATTGATTGAAAATAATCTGGCAGTGATCTGTTTGCATGAGAAAAAATATGCAGAGGCGGAAAAACATTTTATCAATGCTAACCGTTTACAACCAGGAAATGCACAAGTAATGTATAATCTTGCTATGCTTCAATATGCAGGCGGGCGCAAGCAGGAAGCCTACGCGGGCCTGACTTCTCTTGTCAGACAGCATCCTGAACACCACAATGCGCGTATTGCCTTGTTAAATATGACCAATAGATCTGCGGAATCTTCGAAATCACGAACAAAATAATTATTACTAAAAAACAATTTCCTAATGCCTTGTAGATATTTTATATACCTCTTAATAAGCGGAACGCTTTTATGTATTACAAGCAGCCGGGAGATGTATGCTCAGAATTCATCATGGACTTCACCTAGCTATGTGGATACTATTAAGAATCCTGTACCTCTTAACGGGCCGATGCTGGAAGAAGCGAAGAAAATTTACGACAATACTTGCTGGAGCTGTCATGGTTTGGGGGGTAAAGGAGATGGTCCTGCCAGAGTTCAACTTAAAACAAAGCCGGCTGATCATACCAGTTCAATCGTGTTGAATCAGAGCGATGGGGCACTCTTCTGGAAAATTTCCGTAGGCAAAGGCGATATGCAACCTTACGCGAAATTGCTTACGGTAAAACAACGCTGGGCTCTTGTTAATTATATTCGATCCCTATCCATGAAAAGCGAAGAAAATAAATTGTCGCCAATAAAACAGTGATTCGTTTATACAGAATTGATAATTATGAAATTTGTTAAGATTAATTTCCCGTACGAAAGAAGCCGATGTAATAGAAAGTATTTCTTCGTATTGATCCTTTTTTTAGTTCTTATCACAGTAAAGAGCCGCTCACAGGATTTGCTTTTTACCGATAACCCTTTAATAACAGATGCGTTTCGTTCAACAGTATTGATCAATGCACAAACAACCTATATACCGGCAAAGGAAGGTTGGGAATTTCATATTCGTCATCGATTTGGTGCTATCAAGCCTGATAATTCAATGATAAAGAATTTTCTGGGTACAGACCTCGTCGCCAATATCCAATTTAGCTTTGTTTTTCCATTGGGGGATAAAATGTTTATTGGAGCAGGACGTGAAAAATTCGGGAAAACGTATAATCTTGAAATTAAACGACTGTTGTTTATTCAAACTATAGACAATAAAATTCCTTTTTCTGTTGCCGTGTATGCTAATGCCGCATGCATTTCAGATGATTTTGCACCGGTACCAAATAATGCTTATTTCGGCGATGGAGTAACAGAGTTTTCCTATACATTTCGCCACCGGCTTTCCTATAATTCACAAATCCTTTTCTCCAGAAAATTCGGAAAAAATTTATCCGTGGAGATAAATCCAATATTTATTTATCGTAATCTGGTACCACCCGGACGGGATAATCACACATTGAATCTTACATCAGCTTTGGGTTATAGGATATCGAAGAATTCATCTATTCTGGCAGAATATTCGTATCGTTTCAACAATAAACCAGCGAATGGATATTTTCCGATTTCTATCGCAATGGAATTTGGCACAGTCGGGCATGCATTCCAGATTGTAGTGAGTTCGGCGCGTGATTTACAAGAGCAACAGATTTATTCTTCAGAAACCACGGACTATCACAAGGGTGAATTTCTTCTGGGATTTAATATTAAGCGTACCTTCTGGTATAAAAAGAAAAAAACTAAATGATACATCGCATCTTCAGCCATAAAATAATTAGACTAAAAATTCTAATGTTGGTTTTTGTTCTGTTCCTTGGCAGCTGTACAAAGGATCAGGGACCCCTTATTATAAAGCCGCCACCGATTCCCGGGGACACGATGATATCATATAGCAGGGATATACAGGCTTTCTTTGATCTTCACTGTGTACGCTGTCATAATGATTTGCATCCTCTTGATCTGAGTGTTGGTGTATCATATGATGAATTACTTTTCACTGGCCGTCTGGCACCCTATGTGGACACATTAATTCCGGAGAACAGTATTCTTATTGGTCGTTTGCGCGGAGTCGAATTTCCTCTGATGCCACCAGATGGAGATCAAATCAGAGAAGGCGAAATTGATACGATAGCGACGTGGATGCTCCAAGGGGCTAGAAATAACTAACGGTCTGACTCCCTGAATGTAAACCTTACTTTGTATTACTCACCCGCTTTGAAAAAAAGCGGATTATTTTTTCAATGATACAGGTCATTTTTTGTATCGATTAAAGGCTATAGAACTAGTTGTCAAAACATTCCGCAACTTTGTTTTTTCAAAACATTGCCGTAAGCTTGAATCACTTAATTTCATTTAGGAAAGACACGAATTATTGTCTGAATTATAATAAATTCGCAGTAGTTTTCTGAGAATTTAGTTGATGAAATCTATGTTAAAATTCCAGGGAAAGCAATTTAACTAATTGGTAGTATATGGGTGCCGGCTCAATGATTTTATTGATTTTATGTGGTGTAGCATTCTCTGCCGGAGGGATTTTTCTATCCAGTTTGTTAATAAAAAAATCTTATAATTCCCAGAAGGGTGAGGCTTATGAATGCGGAGTGCCTACAATCGGAAAGTCATGGATTCAACTGAATGTTGGCTATTACCTGTTCGCTCTGCTTTTCCTGATCTTTGATGTAGAACTTGTTTTTTTATATCCATGGGCTGTGGTTGTAAAAGAAGTCGGATGGCCTGCACTCGTTGAAATTGTAATATTCCTGACTATTTTATTTTTAGGGTTTCTTTATGCACATAAAAAAGGCGCATTGAAATGGATGTAAAGAACACACCTCAAAAGACTGCCGCATTTCCCGGTCAGGTACATGAAACACCCGGAGGAGGAATTCTGGTGAGTAAATTGGATGATGTCATCAAATGGGCGCGATCCAACTCATTATGGCCCCTTGTTTTTGGTACCAGTTGCTGTGCTATTGAAATG
>CAYHFJ010000008.1:0-41643 GCA_964355885.1 uncultured Flavobacteriales bacterium | reverse complement strand
TGTTTGGAGTATTGAAATACTTGGAATTACAGTTGGGTTCACAGTCATTGTGATTACGTTTGATGGTGCTGTTATTGGGCTAGCACAAGCAGCATCAGATGTAATTACGCATGTTACAACCTGACTATTGGTTAATGAAGTAGTAGTAAAAGTTACACTATTAGTTCCCGCATTCACATTGTTAATTTTCCATTGATAAGAGGGTATGGTTCCACCATTTGTTGGTGTTGCAGTGAATGTTGCAGATGCTCCTGCGCACATTGGATTCGTTCCACTTGTTTGGGATATTGTAATTGCAGGGGTAACTGGCGGATTCACTGTCATTGTGATTACGTTTGCTTGTGCTGTTATTGGGCTAGCACAAGCAGCATTAGATGTTATTACGCATGTTACAACCTGGCCATTAGTTAATGAAGTAGTAGTAAAAGTTGCACTATTTGTTCCCGCATTCACACTGTTAATTTTCCATTGATAAGCCGGTGTCGCACCGCCATTGGTAGGTGTGGCTAAGAATGTTGCTGATGCTCCTGCACACAGAGGGTTTGTTCCCCCGGTTTGAGAAATGGAAACTAATGGTGACACTATTGGATTAAC
The DNA here is from genome assembly GCA_964355885.1 of uncultured Flavobacteriales bacterium. Classification (GTDB taxonomy): domain Bacteria; phylum Bacteroidota; class Bacteroidia; order AKYH767-A; family 2013-40CM-41-45; genus QQVM01. The sequence continues at coordinate 41,049 of CAYHFJ010000008.1, read as the reverse complement.
CGTCATAGTAACAGAAGAATTCAAACTGTTGGTACTAACGCAAACATCGTAAATCATTATTGTGCACTTAACAACATCACCATTCGCTAAAGCATTGTTTGTATAAGAAGAGCTATTTGTTCCAACAGGATTATTATTTAATGTCCATTGATATTTGATGCAGCCACCAACGAGATTTGAGTTGGCAGTAAAAGTGACGGAAGTTCCTACGCAGATAATATTTAACGTATTTGGAGTGATATTAAAAGCAGGGGTTTGAATGGCAGAATTATCTAAATCTATCTGAACCTGATCAGTACGAGTAGAAAGCGACATGCAATCTGTCGATGTAGTAGTTGTAAGTGTAAGTATTACTGCACCGTTACTAATTTCAGCAGCCGTTGGAGTATATTGCGCATTTAGCGTTGTATTATTTGGTAAGTATGATCCGGCGCCACCACTCCAAACTGGACTTGTTGAACTTCCACCAATAATACCGGCAAGTTGTACAAAACTGTTGCTCTGCATACAATTATTTTGATCCGGACCAGCATAAGCTACACCTCCCTGTGAAAGTGTAATTGTGAAAGGTGTTGAGCGGACAGAACAACCTAACTCATCAATTGCCATTGCCTGGAAGGTTCCGGGCCGTCTTACAGTCAGATTTGAACTTGTGATACTTCTTCTGTCGCTTGTTGACCAAACATAATAAGATTCATTCGACGAATTGTTAAAGAAATTAGCTGTCGGATTTAATCCAACACTGCCTGAATTGCCAAGTTCACAAATTGTGGTGGTAGGAGGTGAAAATGAATTCCAGGTCGGACCATTCGTAGCTGAAAGCATATTCATGCTAACAGTTATACTTGCTTTCCGGTAACATCCATTTTGATTGTCAATATACAAATAATACTTCTCATCGTTGGTTACAGTAATAGGATTTCCCGTTGTTTGATTTGACCAATAGCAAATACCGCCCGTCGCTGTGATTGTTGAGAGGCTTACAGATCCTCCTCCGCTGCATGTTGCCTGCAAAAGCGGATATGGGTTATCAAATAAGTTTACTGTAATTGGATTGCTTCTTCCCCCGCAACTTGCTGTGTTTACTATGTCACAAGTGTAAACTCCAGCCTGATATGCTAATAAACTTTGTGAAGTGCCTCCTTCTGTGGAAGGAATATTTCTACCATTTATTTTCCATTGATAATCTGTTGATGTTGTCCCTTGTGAAGCATACAGGGTTACAAAATCTCCATCACAAATTGAATAAGGTCCGGAAAAATTAATCAGATCATTCTTGATGATGCCGATTATTTTCGGAGCGTGAGTAATCAATACAGGCTGGGTGTAAACATAATTACATGTTGGTGTATACGTAAGTGTACAAGTGGCAATATATGGTAAATCAGAAACTGGAAGATTATAGACAGGTAAGAATGGAGTAGAATTATTCGTGTAATCAGGATATGATGAACTGTTCCAATTAGCTTCGTAATCTATTGTAGAACCTGTACTACTTCCTGATGAGGGCTGAATAACAATACCCGAAGAATTTTTTACATTAAAATCGTATCCGATTCCTTCTTCGATTGGGCCCTGATATTTGAAATTTACAACAGATGAACAGCCTGGAGTACAAGGGAAATCGGATCGAAAAATAATTGGATTTCTTAATTGCTCAAACATAAAACTGGAAGTAAACCACTGAGAAGATCCCGGTGTGACAATATTCTCAGATGTCGAGCCTAAATTTGCTTGTCCATAACCAGCCAACGGCAATCGCCAATCATGATAATATTGTTTTTCGGTGTTGAAAATATTATGCTCGATGGGTTGAAATGGATCATCAGCGGTAACTGGGTCTTCATTATCCTTACTAAACCATTGACCCAGGAAGTTGAAATCTGCATCCACTGTTCTACCTTCTGCACTGAAAATAGGACTTATGTCTGTTGCGCCAATTGGTCTTGTGCTATTGAAAAAGTATGGTTTTAACCTATCCCTGTAATCCTGTCTTGGCTCAAATACATTCGGCGTGGTTCGGTAACTGTGCAATAGAATACGGTCGAACCTAGGATGAATAGCGTCATGCATACCATCTATCAGATCTGCCACTGCCTGATATTGCTGTACTCCCTGAGTATTATCGTTGTCGAGATAACCTAAGTACAATTCCGTTTTTAAATTATTTGGAACCGCTACAATATTCATGTCTTTCACATATCCATCAAATGTAAACGCATCAATAAATTTGTCAAACTTATCAGCCGGATCTGCTTCATTATCATCATCCTTTGCATTTGTCCAGAATTCATATTCCATTGTAAGTACATCGAAATCGCATCCGGCACTCTGCATAAAATCAGCAATGCGTAGCAAATGTTTTGCATTTTCAGCACGCATGTATAATGGATCACCGGGGGGATGAGGTTGCTCAACGAAAGAAAAATGATTTTGAATTGAGGAAGGACTAAAATTTTGTGGAAAATGATAAACTGGTGTTTGAAAATTATTTGTATTAAAAGTACCTATATGGTCGAAGCGTTTGTATCCCGCAGCTCCTACCGTTTGAATGCAATACTGACTTTTAGCTTTATTAATAAAATTACACAAATACACATCATATTCATCTTTTGTAGGATCGTCGTTATAACGATCATTCCAGCGATAGGATATAAGGTGCAAATCATATAAAACAAGATGAGTTATGTGGTTCTGACGGCAATATTCCAGCAACGCATCCTCTTTTTCAAATGTTCCATTACCATCCTCATCCACACCAAGAATACTGAATTTGGGATTAACGTGATCGCCGTCCGTATAAAATTTAATAAAGTCATCGACATATAGTCCGCGAACTTTAGGCAGATATACATATTGTCCGAAAGCAGAATTAGAAATGGCTAAAAGAATCAATAATCCTCTTAGTGTTTTTAAAATAAAGTTGTGTTTCATTTTTTCAGTATTTTAAAGTTAGTAGTTTGATTTCCCGATATTATTTTAAGAAAATAAAGTGCAGCAGGGTATGAACTAAAATTAACGGTACAAGAATTACCCGCTATATTTTTCTTTATCAACGTCTGCCCTATAGAATTCGTAATTTCATAGGAGAAACTTCGCCTGTCATCGTTGAGATAGATTGTGAATTCCGAATGAAAGGGATTGGGATAAACCATTGTTCCTTCCTTCATGCTTATGCTTTCAGGAGCCTGCATCGTCAAAGCAGTATCAAGTCGGGTAACCCAGATGTCAACCAGAGTAAAAGGGGAGTAATGATAATTCGTAAGACCGGTATCCGATAATGTCGGGCCTGCTAATACGATATCATTTGAACTGGAAATAAATGAGCTCCTGGCAACATCGTTCTCATTGCCACCGTAGTTATTAACCCATTGTATGTTTAATGACGTGTCAAGTCGTATGGCCAGAAAATCGCCTCCGCCATAGGTAAACAAACCGGTCAAGTCGCCGTCAGTTGATCCTAAAGTGCTTGTAACTAAAATGTCATTGCTCTTAATGTTAACTGTATAGATATGATCTCCCCCTGAACCGCCGATGGCCCTTTCATTCAACAGTTGTCCGGTGCTGTCAATTTTTATTAACCAGGCGTCGGAAATTCCTGCATGAAAACCAGTTATATCACCATCACTTGAATAAATATTACCTCCACAGTAATATTGATTATTCAATACGGCAAGTGAATTACAGTAATCGTCCTGGCTGCCGCCAAAGGCATGTTGCCAGAGAAGGTTACCGACGGAATCAATCTTGATCACCCAGAAATCATTCCCGCCGTGGTTACCCGTTACATCGCTGTCATTGGATGAAGCCCGTCCGGCAACTACATAATTCGCCGAATCAGCATGTACGATACCGGTTGCATAATCATACGTACTCCCGCCATAGGTTTTCTCCCAGAGAATGTTTCCGCCTGCATCCAGTTTTACCACCCAGTAATCATAAACGCCACGCTGAACTGTAACGTCGCCGTCTACTGATTCGGCATATCCCGCTACCATGTATGTGCTGTCTGCATTCTGAATGATGGATAAACCACCATCGTCATCACTTCCCCCGTAACACCTATGCCATTGTAGGTTTCCGGCGCTATCAACCTTGGACACATACATGTCATAATTAGTAGGCCCCCAGGAACCGGGAATAAAGGGTGACCTAGTTTCACCTGTTAATATATAACCGCCATCTAGCGATGTAATTACAGCGTTACAATTATCATAATCAGTTCCGCCATGATGTTGCTGCCATAAAATACTTCCATCTCCGGAATCAACCTTAACCAGCCAAACATCTGCTTCCCCCCAATTTGTGTCAAGGTCTCCATCTTCAGAAGAGGCAGTGCTTGCAATTATATAATTACCGTCATGCGCTTCGCAAATGGCAAAGCAGTTATCTGCTTCGGTACCACCGTAACATCTTTCCCAGGCAATGCCAGGAATCTGAGCATGCATTACAAGTAATTTCAAAATAAAAAGTACTAAAAGAATTAAACGTTTCATAAGCAATTTATAAGTTATCAAAGGAAACAATGACCATGTAAAAAGGTTCGTTAATACCTCCATTGATGGTGTCCTCATATATTTGCGACCACAGCTCCGTACCATTGGTGTCATACATAATTGTAATGATATTCACCCAGTCGGTGGAGAAGTTATTTCCATAGGTTCCGCATACCACAATATTTCCTTCGCTGTTATGTGCGATCAGTTTACCGATGGAACGAAATTTCTGGCGCTCCCATTGCAACGCAGGAGCCTGGGCAAATGAAACAAACATATCGACAGTTAAAACAACAAAAAGTGCAAATGTTTTCATCTGGAATTATTTATAGGACATCTCTAAAAACTAATTTGTAATGCCGTTTGTTAATGCTAAAGTATCGGATGCTTTTCTAGAATGCACTTGTTAGACATCATTTGTTTAAAAACGTACACTGGTCGACAATTTGATAATGCTGATTCATTATCATTTAAGACACTTTGAATATTAGCATAAGAAAGCAACAAATTATTTTGTTCGAATTCCAGATTTCAGAGAACAAGAGTACAAAATAAATTTACTCCACGACATCAAATAAAATATTTTAACAATAACTCTATATTTTAACAACATGACGAAAATCAGTATTCCTTATTCAATTACTTCAAAAACTGAAGTTTTACACTATGGTTAATCATTTCCTAAAAACAGAGACTGAAATCACATGTTTCAAATAATCAAAATTTATTTTCACTCTTCCGTACAAGTACGGATGTTTTTATAAAAAGGATAATTTACATTGCGCAATTTTCAAAAATATGTCATTTACAGGAAACGAAAACCACGAAATCTCATTTGAAGTAAGGTGTATCACAAACGAAACGATATCGTGATGACGCTCCCTTACATGCACTGAAATCCCCATTCTTCTGGAAAGCTGCTATCCAACAAATTTAGTCCAGGAAGGAGTATGATTCATTAAAGGGAAGATGTTCACGGAATCACTCTGGATACACAATCCAAAGGTTCCTTAAAACCCAAGACAAATTCTCTTTCGTATTTCTCCTATTTCTGTGAATAAGGCGGCAGTATAAATACCCGTTTCTAATGCATCGAGACTGATGATAATCCTATTTTCATGAAGTTTATTCTCGCTTCGAACGAGTCGACCGGAAATATCAAAGAGTTGAAATCTTATCAAGGCAGATTCAGATTCGATGATTACATATTCATTTGCAGGGTTCGGGTACGCTTTTATTGAATTGTCTAAAATAACTTCAACTGATATAGCGGTAGTCCCAAATGTATTCGGAAGAGGATCAGGATCTCTCGGAGTGCAGGAAAGATAGTCATAAAGAAAGTTGCTAACGAAACGAACTGTAGTATCCATGTATGCGGTATTGCCAAGATAAGGAACATGTCCGCTTCCAAAATAAGTATACATTTCATTGTGAACACTTATTGTGTTTGCATATTCATTTGCCGAATAGCTGCCATCAACTTCCATAATTGGAAATAATCCCAGTAGAAAAATAGTATCCGTTGCATAAGGTACGGTCTGATCATTGGTACCATGCATACTCACGAATGGAACATCACCGGGAACGATGTATGTTTTATCACCCAATGCTCCGCAGAGATTAATCACAGCATTGACTTCAGAAGAATATCCGGGATTACCGCTTTCTCCTTCTATACCTCCCAGTTGAACGGTATCTATCAAGGCAGGGATTTCTGAAATTTCATTCAGGTATGCCAGATGCAAGGCAGTGAGAGCACCGGCTGAACTTCCGCCTCCGAAAATTATTTCAGGATCGATTTTATACACATTTGCAGTGGCTGCATCTTTCCTGAAAAAACGGATAGCTGCTTTCATATCCTGAACTGCCCGATAAACAGCTTTGGTTGCATTTGCCTCACCGAAAGGAATAGGTATTCCTAAACGATAGTTGATGGAGGCACATACATAACCTCGTTTTGCAAAAGCAATCGAAAGGTCTGTAACATCCTGTTCATTCTTTGTGCCGGCAATAAAACTACCACCATGAACCCAGACGATAAGTGGACGAAACTGTTCGGTATCACCTGATGGCTGGTAAATATCCATCACTAAATTCTCCAAAGCATTACTTGAGTTAATATTCGAGCCGTACAACACATTACTCGAAATGTCAACTGAAGAAAATACCTCCTGATCGTAGCGAAGTGAATTACAATCTATGGTAGTTTGAGCTTCAGTATTCAAACTAAAAAACAAAATATTTAGGAGTATTGGACTACAGACACGAATTCTATTAAACATCAAAATTTGGTTTACACTAATTAGGAGAAGGAAGGTACTGATTAATTCGTTATAAAAATCTTTTCGGATATTGAAATCCCGCAAATAAAAAAGCCGGCAAACAAATTTGCCGGCTTTTTCAAAAAGAAAGAATCCTATTAATTTCGAATGCTGATTTTCTCTGTTACTTCGCCTGCGTCAAATCCTATCTTCATAAGATATGAACCGGAACGGAGAGATTGAACATCAATTTTTAACTTTTGATCCTTCAACTCATCAATCTTAGTCACCAGTCGTCCAGACATATCATAAAAACTGATAGAACGAACCGGTGAATTGCTTGCAGAAGCATCCAGATTGATGAATCCTGAAGCAGGGTTTGGATAGATTGATAATGATTTTTGAATCTGAGAAAGATTCTGAATTCCGGTGGTGAGATTCAAAGCAGCAGCGATACGAGGATTAGCATAACCCATGATAGTGTCGATGTATGCAATTGCTTTGGTTCTGCTCATGTCCGGATTTGTTGCTAATGAAGAAGCCCATATAGTATCACACTTACCTTGAGTGAAACCAAGTCCAAACATAGCAGTCTGGTAAACAGTTGTAGAATCAAACCATTCCCACGGGCCAGCCTGACCTGTTGCAGGGCCTGGAGGATCTGCCAATTCAAACGGGAACAATCCATCGTAACCATCGTTGACCAAATTCGCGCGAAGAGTGTATGGGTCAGTCCACATGTTATTCTGGAATGCCGCGTTGTTATTGAGACTATCAGCGATACGAATCACACGCCAGCTTCCGCTTACATCAACCACGAAGTCACCTGTTGTAGGAACGATTACCGATCCGTCTTTATAAGGAGCAAAAGGATCATTCACCACATGAAATGCAACGAATGGAACGTTCGGCCTGTCCTGAAGCCATGAGCTGTCACCAAGAGCACCACCCATATTAATTACAAAGGCAATCTCATTGGCAACGCCGGGAGTATTGGTTGCAAGATTGAAACCTGGTGCCCCTCCATAACCATCAAAGTCGCCCCATATTGACTGGTCGATATAGGAGAGTCCAGCAGTGAAACCATAATTAGCATTGGTTGTTGCGGCAAGAAATTTTGGAAGACTTATCTGAGCAGGATTATTGAGACAAGCATAAGTCATTGCAATATAGCCACCTGATCCGGTACCACCAAGAATAAATCGTGACTCATCGATGCCGTAAGTGTTTGCATTTAATGCATCATTACGGAAATAACGAACACAGGCTTTTACATCCTGCATAGCACGATAAACGGCTTGTAATAAGGTTCCGGTTCTGACATCTTGTCCTGCAGGACCTATCGCCTGTGGATTCCATCCTAACCTATAATCCACTGCGATGGCGGTATAGCCACGACGCGCAAACTGACGACACATTTCAGTGATTGTACTATCAGTTTTAATTCCGGTAGCTTGTCCGTTGTAAAAAATCGGAAGAAAACTTCCAGTGTGAATCATAATTACAGTTGGTCGTGAAATCATGGTATCACCGACAGGCTGGTAAACATCGGCCTTGAGGTCAATGGTATCCGCATTACCTGTCAGGAATGAAATATTTTGTCCGTACACAATGTTTGGAGTAACACTTACAGAACTGAATATTTCACTTACGAAACGTTGAGCAAACAGATTTCCGCACATGCAGAAAAGGCCCGTACTAAATAAGAGTGGAAGTAATAGTTTTTTCATATCGTTTTTATTTGCCACAAACTTAGTTGATTATTGCCGAAATTAAAAGATGAGAAAAGTCATTAAAGCACGTTTTTATCATTTAAATTTAAAATTCAGGATTTACTTTACCAATTCCACCCTGATAGAAACATATGCCATACGGCCAACACTTGGCCCACCATACACGGTAAACTTCTTATTATCCAAAACATTAGAGCTACCAACTTTCAAAGTGGTCTTGATTTTAGGGATTCTGTATGAAACTTGAGCGTCAACCAAGTCATAAGTTGGGACAAATCCGGTAAATTGGGGAGATCCTTCATAATTGAATCCCTGAATCCACTTGTAATTTACCATGAAACCAAAGTTTCTAATCCGAACTTTGTTGAAAAGATAAATATCCAGATCCCTTCCACCGAAGCCGATATTATATTTATGTTCCGGTGAATTAAAAGCAGGAATTAATGGGTCGGTTGAATTTCCCCGGTCTAATACATTGTAACTATAGTTTCCAGTGACAGAAAAGAACTTTTTGAAATAGTAAGTCATACCCACTGAAACACCCCTGGCAGTTACTCTGTCTTTAGAATTGGTGGCAACCCGGTAAATATTATTAAGATTGAACAAATTTACTGCCGCGTCATAAGTGACGGAAGCCCCTATTTTATACCCAATAAAATTAGTATACCAGCTATAGTAGGCAACCAGATCAGCATACAGGTTTTTAAAAACTGTTGTCCGGTACCCGACTTCTATGCTCTTCACCCTTTCTGGCTGGATAGGATCAACATTAAAATAGCTCAGAGAATCGACATTCCCTGTATTAAATGCGGCAAACATACTTTCTATCGTGACGAGAGAATCAAAACCGTCCAGATTGCCAACCAGCAATGCTCTTCCGACATTATAATATAAGTACTGATCTGCCAATGTTGGATTTCGAATGGCGGAAGAGAATGAAGCTCTGATAATCTGTGTAGGGTTGAAAGTGTAAACAGCGCTGAGTGCAGGCGAAATCAGGTAATCAAAATTTTCGTTCTTGTCGACACGTGCGGTGAGATCGATTCTCAATTTATCATTCAGAATTCTTTTTTGAAAGCCTGTGTAAAAACCATATTCATAATTCCGGATAACGAAATCTCCGGTATCTCTAAAAATATTTCCCTTAGAATCGGGAGCATACAAGCGGTAATTCCCCCCTACAGTAATATCCATGAATTTCGGGGTGAACTTATATTCCGCATGAACATGATACAATTTTGATTTATCATAAAAGCGGGAACCACCTTCAGTGTATAAGGTAGAAGTGATCGCCTTGAAAGCGGAATCAAAAGCGGCAGTGCCGGGAACGAATCGTGGATATTGACCACCGGTAGTAACTGATTGATCGGCATACCCTCTGGTACCATTGTGATACAAATAGAGTGAATCAGGATAATTCTCAAAGAGCCATGGATTAATTATTTTAATCCGCTCGACAAAGTCCGGATACAATGTAATTAAATCGCTATATCCGGGGAGTTGCACAACCTTTGGTCTGTACACCAAATTCCAGTGATTGCCATAATCCTGAGCCCAGCGGCTATCGCTCTTTGCCGATTTTTGTAATAACAGTGCGGTTACAAAGGCATCGTATGAATTTCCGGCATCTTCACTTGTAGTATATGCCCTAATGAAAAACTTCTCATCTTGTTTCACTTCTATTCGTTGCTGATAAAAAAAGATATCCTTCAAACTATATCTGTTGTCGCCCTGATAAACCGTAGTGCCATTTCCAAAATTTGAAGAGAAAACAACTTCAGTCTTCTTGTTTAACTTGTAATGTAATGCGGCATTGAGTTTTAAGTTATGTGTTTTGTAATCGACAATATCTTTCTCTTCATAGCCGGTGCGATACCAGATGCCCAAACCGGGGCGCAAAGTTGCAATGGCTGAGGCATCATTATTACTACTGTACTCATCCCCATACCGATTCACTGCGTCATATCCACCGGGATTATTTTCCGCATTCTTTGATTGAGGAGTGGCCTGCATGTTGTCAGCTACCCAATCATTTGCCTGCATATAAAACGCGTTTAACTTGTAACCAAATTTGTCTTCTCCTGCTTTGTTCTTAAAAACGTGTGCCCAGCGAATTGCACCTTGTAAAAGATTTCTCTCTGCGGTTTTAAATTCAAGTTCAAGTCCGGGTTTCACGAAAGGGCTTCTGGTTGTCATACTAATAACACCATTAAAAGCATTAGGCCCGTAAAAAGCGGAACTTGCACCTGCCACTAAATCCACTTTTAAAACATCCAGTTCAGAACAACCAAGAAAATTACCCAGTGAAAAATTTAAACCAGGAGCCTGATTATCAACTCCGTCTATTACCTGCAAAGATCTGACAGGTGAAGTGCTGTTAAATCCACGCGTATTTATAATTGTGAATCCGAGGGATGCGCTGGTAAGATCCACTCCTTTCATTGTTCCTAATGCTTCATAGAATGAAGTCTGTGCACATTCCTTGATGGCGATGATATCCATCGACTCAACGGTAAGCGGCGATTCCTTTTGCTTTTCGGAAATTCTGCTTCCGGTCACCTCCACACCTTTGAGCTCAACTTCTTTGGAACGTAATTTTACGGTGATTGATTTATCAAGAGAAGTCACATTCAATTCCTGAGATGCATAACCAACAAATGAAATAACAAGGATGAATGGTGGCTCCTGACTGACAGGCAGTGTAAACTTTCCGTCAATGTCTGTCACGGTTCTGGTGTCGCTATCTTTCAATGTAACAACAGCTCCTATCACTGATTCATTTGTATTTCCATCGCGGATAGTTCCTGAGATGGATTGAGAGTTGGCTGAAAAACTCCCGATGATGATTAATACCGGCAAAAGAAATAGTCGTAATATCATTGGTTCAGTTATGACATCTCAAACCTACATTTTTAAGAAACAAGAAACAAGAACCCTGAAAAGGATTTTCAACAATGCAGGTTGCCACGAAAGACTAAAAAAGCAATGAATTCTCTGCTTTACAATTTACCTGTCTACAATTAATCTTCCTGTCTGCACCCTTTCACTCGAAATAAATCGATAAAAGTACATTCCGGATGCAACCAGTGTTGCGTTGAAGTGAACAAAGTGCTCACCTGTCTGAAGATCGCTATTAACTAAATCTTGCACAAGCTTTCCCTTTAAATCAAATATTTCAAGGCGTATGTGTTGTCGTGTTCCTATAGAAAAAATAAAAGTCGTTTTATCCACCAGCGGATTTGGAAACACATAAAGCGATGACGAAGCGGAAATCTCCTCGACCCCAATCGTACCATCTAATATTTCAACTGTTTCACACTTTATACATTGCTCTGAATCTGTGACACAAACCTCATAAATTCCGGCCGGCAAACCAGAAATCGAAGAAGTTGTTTGTCCGGAAGGAGACCAAACGTATGAATAAGGTATAACTCCGCCTGTCACACTTGCCACCGCGCTTCCATCTGTGCAACCTGCACAACTAACATCAGTATGTAGCAAAGACACATCTAAAGGATCCGGGCCATTGATCAAAAATGTGTCCTGTAGTAAGCAATTATTCCCATCAAAAATTTGTACGAAACAAATTCCTTCACAAAGATTTCCGGCAAGAGCAAAAGTATCACCATCACACCATTGAAAACGATAAGGCTGAGTCCCTCCTGTCATTTGCGCGTAAGCAGTGCCATCGCAAATACCTCCGCAACTTTCATCTGTGCTGCTGATGATGGCAGACATTGCCGGAGGTTCTGAAATAGTTGCTGATGATGTTGCTGTGCAAAGATTCTGATCTGTAATTATCACTGAGTAAATGCCCGGCGATAAATTTACTGCTGTGTCACGTGTTTGCCCTCCCGGATTCCAAAGATAATTATACGGAGATGTTCCTCCTCCAGCATCCGCAAACACTTCCCCATTATTTGATCCCGCGCAAGAGATATTTGTGACGAACATGATCATGGCCAAAGGTGCCGGCTCATCAATGAGTAAGATGATAGAATCACGGCATCCGGAAGCGTCATCAACGCTGACCGCATAAATTCCCGAACTCAAGCCACCGGCTGATGCAGTTGTTGATACAGCAGGTGTCCATGTGTAAACGAATGGTGCCGTACCTGTAGTGGTTGTAAGTGCTACCGCTCCATCAGCACCTCCATTACAAGTTACACTTGTTTGTGAAGTAATAGACAACGAAGGTCTTGGAGTATCACCTATTGTTACACTGCTGGACTTCGTGCAGTTCAAAGAATCAGTAATTGTAACAGAGTATATACCTGTTGAAAGACTATTAACTGTAACTGAGGTATCGCCTATGGCAGGCCATAAGACTGAATATGGGCCAACTCCACCATTTACATTCAGACTTGCGGAGCCATTACTTAAACCACAGGTCGCGTCAACTTTAGAGAAACTGATCTGTATTTCTGAAGATTGATCTACAACAACTGATTGGGTAATAGTACATCCGTTTGCATCAGTAACCTCTACAGAATAATTTCCACCGGTCAAATTTTGCGCGGCAGCGTTGGTTCCACCTGTAGGAGACCATTGATAACTATAGGGAACGGTTCCACCGGAAACTATTGCGTTTGACGTTCCGGTATTTCCTCCAAAACAAGAAATTAAGGTGGCAGAAACTGCCAGTACAAGTTGATCAGGTTCCAGAATATTTACCTGTTGTATATTGATACAACCGAGCGCATCTTGTATGGTAACAGTGTAAATATCTGCAGGAAGTCCGCCGGCTCCTGCACCGGTCCCTCCGGAAGGAGACCATGAATAAGTATAAGGAACATTTCCATTACTAGCTATCACGGAAGCTGTACCATCACTTCCTCCATGACAAGATACATTTGATTTATTACTCACTGTTGAAGTCAATCCATTCGAATTGCTAACAGGAACCTGAACGCTTTCTGAACAAGCGTGTGCATCGGTAACCCGAACCGTATAAGTACCGGCACTCAGGTTCTGAGCTATCGCCGCCGTGCCTCCTGTTGGTAACCATGCATACTGATATACACCAGTTCCACCGGAGGCACTGACAGTTGCTGTACCATCAAAACCTCCACACATGGCAGGTGTTGAAGATGTGCTAAGAGTTATTGAAGTCGGTTCGGTAACGAATGTGCTGACCGACTTAGTACAAAGATTCGCGTCAGTGACAAGAACAGAATAATTTCCAACAAAAAGTGCCGAAGCCAGTGAAGATGTCCCACCGGAAGGAGACCATTGATAACTATATGGAACGGTTCCACCACTTACACTAACCTGTGCCGAGCCATCCGAGCCTCCATTGCACAGAGCAGGATTACTACTTATTCCTGTTACCAGTGCTGAAGGTTGGGATAAAATAATGCTTTTTGAATGAGTGCAACCGTAAGCATCTGTCACAAGTACGGAATAATTTCCCGCCATCAATGAAGTAGCTGATGAAGAATTTCCACCTGTAGGTGACCAGGAATATTGATATGGTGCTGTTGCACCACTCACCAGAATCGAAGCACTTCCGGTTGAAGCACCAAAACAAAGCGGGTTAACCAAGGTTGTATTGGAAACAAACGATCCCGGTTCGGCAATAGTAATTGCACGGACTCCCTGACAACCATTTTGATCGGTAGCAGTTACATTGTATGTTCCCGCATTCAAACCTGAGGCACTGTTGCTTGTTCCGCCAAAAGGAGACCAGCTATAAGTATATGGACTGACCCCGCCACTCACAGCCACAGATGCAGAGCCGTTACTTCCGCCGGGACAAGTTACTCCACTCTGAACTGATATAGCTATTGAAGGGGCACCGGGATTAGTGATATTCACTGAAACTGAAGTACTGCAACCTTTTGCATCTGTGATATTGGCTATATGACTACCAGGACATAGCGTATTTACTGAAGCTGTTGTCTGTCCACCGCTCCAGCTATACGTATAAGGTGAGGTTCCGCCTGATGCAGTTATTGTTGCCGAACCATTACAACTGCCTCCCGCACAGGTGGCATTCGCAGACGAAGCACTTGCCATCAATAAAGTCGGTTGGGTAATTGTTGTTGATCCGCTGCGTTTACAACCGATAGCATCTTCAAAACTTACATCATACTGTCCCGGACAAAGATTTCGGATGCTGTCTGTTGTTGCACCTGAATCCCAGAGATACGTTTTTTTATACGGACTCACTCCTACGGCAATAGCTTGTCCATCACAGGCGTTTAAACAGGTAACATTTTGTTTCGCTACTGTAAGAGCACAATTACAATTTCCTGGAAGATTGGAATCCATATAAGTTAACCTTGCAGTAATCCAGTTTTTCAAATTAGAAATCTCACCCGCATATGTAGAGGGATATGGTGAAGGGTTGGGCCAGACATAAGTCCCTAATATTGGCCATGCAGTGAAATTCCAATCCTTAGATTCATCAAGAGTCGATGCTATGGAGTCAATGATACCATTGATATGTAAGTTACTGAGAATATTGCTCCTGAATTCGAGCCAACGGCATTTCAGCTGATTGGCATAGTTGGAATCCTGTAACATCCGCTGCCACCAGAAAGGAGGCTGATAATTATCTCCAGTACAGGTAAATTGATATGACCATCCTGATGTGGTATTTCCATTGCAATAATTTGCATTCCCCCAGGCAATATCATAATCCCATATTGGTCCGGCTTTCAAGGTTTTTTCCTTGTCTTTATATAAGTACGAAGAAATACGATAGCCATCGACATTTTTACTGATTTCATTGCTGAAAAAATAATCAATGAATGAATTGTTGCCAATATACTTTGCGTAGCCAAGAGTACTGTCCATGAAATTGGATCCGTTCAATCTGCTTTCAAAACTATCTACATAAGCCTGTATATATGCCTTTTGGGAAATGACAATGCTGTCAGGTTTCGGGTATTCATATTGAAAATAAATTTTCTGGTTATTCGAATGATTAACGGGCTGATATGGAGAGTTCCATCCTGACCCGCCTGTGCCGGTAGTCTTATCAATCTTAATGATATAACCTCCGGAAATATCGGGATAGCTCGTTTCTGTAGTGTAAAGTTTTTTTACATCCACTCGATCCTGATCACGTTTTATTGATTCCATAAGCACATAAATACCCTTATAGGTTCCGTTAATCACCACGTCAACAAAGCGGGTACGAACAGAATAATGACCCATTTCATTTGCAAGCCTGTAAGCAAGTACATTCCGGCAAAATGTTTTGTCACTATAATTTGCATTAAGAATCCAATCGTGTTCGAGTGGCATACCCAGCAATGAAACATTAGTATCAATCTGTGTATTTGGTCCACGGGTTTCGAATCCATAGGATTTCTTAGGGAACTGCTGAGAACTGGATCCGCGAATTTCAATGGCGATTTTTCCATTGTAATCATTGCGTTGATCGCTCAAATGATTTCGTACACCCGGACCATTGTATATAACACCCATATCACAAATTATCTTGGGGTCATCAGCGATAGTCTGTCCGATTGTATTAATCACCACAATGGGCAGATCTGATTGATCAAATACGAATGTTTTTGCCGGAGTATTTCCAAAAGTCAATTTCCAGCTTACGACTGAACCGGTAACAAAATTATTATTATCATCTATCACGCGTAACTGCCAGGTAGCATTGCCATTTTGTCCATTGTTCACTCTCCATAATTCACCTTCGGGACGATAAGTTCCGTTATAAGGAGCGGATCCGGAAGTAATCGCGGAAGCGGCATCATGACGAAATACTGTATTCGTATAGTTATCCGAAGTGCCTCCGTTATCCGTAGTTAATTCAATCAATGTTCCATCAGGGGCGGCGAGAAAACAATCAATGTCAGCATCACGGGTATGATTTATTGAAATGGTTACTGCCTCCAATCCGAAGGTAAAATTCATTGCAGAAGGAGATAGCCCACTCACAGCTAAATTAAAACGTGATGTATCAGTAAGCGTGATAATTGATCCACCGGTACCTGTAAAAATCCGTGCGGAAACAACGAGAGTATTACATAGTAAAAAGAAAAAAAGTTGAATAAATTTTTTCATAGCCCGGAAGTATCCCTAAAATTACAATAACCAATGATACGTAAAACAGCAAATTGGTTAAATAATCAAGGAGAAACCTAAATGATTATTGCAAATTTTACCCTTATATTCAATAAAAGTTTAAACAAAACTGCCCCAAATCATTCAAAATTAGCTAAGGTCAATCATTATCTGGTTCTTTTCAACCTTATCGCCCTTCGAAATCCTGACCTTTCGGATAACACCGTCAGACGGGGCTTTCAGCACATTTTCCATCTTCATGGCCTCCAGAATCAAGAGAGCATCGCCTTTTTGGATGCTTTGGCCATTTTCTACAAGAATATTTAAAACAAGTCCTGGCATGGGTGCTTTAATATCATTTATCTTCCTCCCAGTGCCGGTATCAATACCCATCTCACGCAACAACTCATCGTATTTATCACGGACGTTAACCGTATAAGTGTTATTATTCACCTTGATGAGAAAAATTTTCTCATCAGCATTCATCTCTACCACCTCCGCGGAAAAGGATTTATTATCACGTATTATATGGAATTTCCCTCTTTTGTATTCAAGGATATCGGCATCAAAAGTCCGTCCTGAAATTTCTTTCTTATTACTTTCTGATTCTGCAAGAAACTCAACATTATTTACTTTGACTTTATACATGATGCAAAGGTATGAATTTGATCTTATAAATATTCTATAAACTCAATGAATATTTTATTCTCAAAACAATTAGGCGGTAAATACATTAATGATCTAAATAATTACCAAAAGATTATTCAGACATTGAAATCAATTATCTTCGTTAAATATGAATAAATATATATCGGCTCTTTCTCTGCTCTTACTCCTAATAATTTCCTGTAAAACATCGGATCCGGGAAAACGGAGTTCCGGCAACCTGACAGAACAGAAAAACAAATCAGCTACCGTTGATTACCGATCGTCTTATTTAAAACTATTTGATCTCGTTCATACGGAACTTGAACTGAAACCCGACTGGGAACGACAAGAATTATTTGGCCGAGCCGGTATCCGTCTAAAACCTCATTTCTACCCAAGCGACAGCCTTATATTGAATGCAAGAGGTATGGAAATACATTCGGTGGAAATAGAGCATGACGACGAAGTATTTTCGGTTCCATTCAGGTATGAGAACAATTTGATCTGTATAAAACTCGACAGGATTTATACAAGAAATGAATCGTTGACAGTGATTATTAATTACACCTCACGTCCGGAAACACTGCCTGAGGGAGGAAGTGCGGCAATCAGAAAAGACAAAGGCTTATATTTTATTAATGCTGATGGAAGCAATCAATACAAACCAAAACAGTTATGGACACAAGGCGAAACTGAATCTAATTCAGTCTGGTTTCCTACAATAGAAGACCCTGCGCAAAGAATGACACAAGAAATTTATATCACTGTAGATACTTCTTTAAAGACTTTATCGAATGGGCTTCACCTCTCTTCAATAAACAATCCTGACGGAACAAGGACAGACTACTGGAGACAGGATTTTGCACTCGCGCCATACCTTACCATGATTGCGGCAGGTGATTTCGCTGTGATAAGTCATCAGTGGAAAGACAAAGAAGTGAGTTATTATATCGACAAAGAATATGAAAAGTACGCCAACATGATTTTTGGGATAACTCCAGAGATGATGGATTTCTTTTCAGGAATATTCGGATATGATTATCCCTGGGAGAAATACAGTCAGGTCGTCGTGCACGACTTTGTCAGTGGAGCGATGGAGAATAACACTGCTGTAGTGCACGGAACGAACATGCTTCAGGATCCCCGTGAACACAAGGACTACAATTATGAAGACATAATCTCGCACGAATTAACCCACCACTGGTTTGGAAATTTAGTTACTTGTGAGTCCTGGGCGAACATCACACTCAACGAAGGCTTTGCCAGTTACGGAGAATATCTCTGGAGAGAATTTAAATACGGGCGTGAAAATGCCGATGAATTTGGGAGACAAGATCAAAACATCTATCTGAGAGCTACTAAAAAAGGAGATGCTCCTTTAATTCGTTTTGAATACGAAAATCGTGAAGATGTGTATGATGCCATCTCCTATCAGAAGGGTGCAAGAGTGTTACACATGCTAAGAAAACTAATTGGTGATGACGCCTTCTTTACATCCCTCCGAAATTACATTCGGAAGTATCAATTCTCTGCAGTAGAATTCCATCAGCTACGTTTAGAATTTGAGGCAGTTATAGGAGAAGACCTAAACTGGTTTTTTGATCAGTGGTTTCAGAAAGCCGGAAAACCATCACTGGATATTTCCACCCAATGGAGTGAGGAGAATCATGAACTGAAAATCATTCTTAAACAAACGCAGAACTTGAAAAATAACCCGGTCTATCGCCTTCCGATGGATGTAGATTTTTATCTGGGATCAGAAATAGTGAGAAAAAGAATTGTGATGGATAGTCTTGAACAAATTTTTATGTTTTCATTATCTAGAGAACCCGAACTTATAAATGTTGACGCGGAAAAAATGCTGTTGCTGGAAAAAAAATCAGACAATAAAAATACTACTGCCTGGATCTATCAGTATAATCATGCTCCATTATTTCTTGATAGGTATGAAGCTATAAATGCCCTCGGGAAAAATTATCGGATTAATACACCGGAAGCGGAAACTATTGTGAAAGCAATATCTGACAGCAATGCTGATATCAGGATGCGTGCATTAAATTATATTAGGGAATTAGCTTCTAACTCCCCTCATGAGATCCAGGAATTGCTTGTTAATCTGGCTAAAAATGACAGCAACTCACACGTCCGTGCCGCTGCCTACGATGCACTTGGGGAATTTTATCCTTACAAAGATTTTAAAGAACTTTTTGAAAAAGCCATCCCGGACTATTCTTATTATGTGGAAGCGACAGCATTCAATATTATTGCAGAGAAGGATCCGAATAAAGCACTTCAACTGGCTGATATTCTCGAGAAGGATTCATCATCTATTATTTTAAGTGAACTATCTTCTTTTTACGCCGGCCATCCTGAACTTGAAAAAATTAATTTCTATAGACGCGCATTGTATAAAAGTCTGGGCTGGACTCAATACCGCATCGTTAATTATTTTGCTAGCTGGCTGAAAGCACAAAAGATATCTGTGATACGCGAAGGCGGTGAGATACTATTGGAAACAGGACTTAACAGTAACGGCAAGTATATCAGAAATAACTGTGCAGCCGCTCTAATTCTTTTACAGAATGAGCTGAACGAAAGAACAAAATCAAATACCAAAATGCAGATAAAAACGAAGTCTGATCCAAAACAAAACTCCGGTATTTCAGCAGATGAGGTTGAACTTATGCAAATTGAAGCACTAAAAAAGGATTTAGAAGTAAAAATTAAACTTTTAGAGTCGAAGCTTTAACAACTTTGGTACACAATATTCTATACGCAATGACGTTATGAGGACGGTCTCTAATATAATAATTACAAAATTAACCGGTAACTGAATTTCAATTTCTATCTTTAACACCTAAACCCAAATAATGAAAACTCTGGCCTGTATTCTCCTATCATCCTTCAGCCTTTTATTTGTCTCGGCGCAAAGCACGAACACAGCCTCTGCATTAGGCCGCAACATCATCGGTTTAAGTCCAATTCAGTTCATGGTCATGGACCATCTCGATTCCGAACCGGGATCTGATGTTGGAGTGAATGTAAGTTATGAACGAATTTCTGCCAATGAATATTTTGGATTCAAGTTACCTGTATCTTTCTCATTAAGAAACCCATATTATTACTTTATGCCAGCTTTGAAAATTTATCCGTTCAAACAAGGACCCGTGAAATTTGCTTTTGGACCTCAGTTTTATTTTGGTACCGGAGAAATAGACTATGACTTAATAAGATATAACTACAATGTTAATCAGGACACCGTCATTACAAAAGACAGAACACAGATAGGATTCCTCATAAACACCAGTGTAAATTTCACGATTCTTCAAAATTTCTATTTAGGAATCGAGGCAGGCTTGGGAATAAATTATTTCGATGATAATGCGGATGACAGTGACTTATACCTTGATGATTCTTATTTTTATAACCGAAATAAAAGCGAATTTTACCCTGCATTGCAATTGAACTTTGCTATGGGATACAGGTTTTAATATCTGCTAAAGAAAAATTTTGCAAGGATCACGAAATCTCAAAATGATTTGTTTATTTTGCTTTCAACAGGCAGAATGAAGCAGCACATAACCAATAGGTTTTTGAGATGGTTATTTAAATCCTATCGATGTGGCAAAATGCTACACCTGATATTTCTATTTATATTTTCCAGCACTGCCTTTTGCCAGATTTTCGATCAGGATATTCGTGATTCCACACGCGGCAGCTCAGGTTTCGAAATTAAAACTAATTATGGCTTTCTAATTGTACATCGACCGGTTCTGGAAATTTTGCAGGAAAAACATGCCTATGGTTTGGAGTTATCTTACATAAAACCGGCAGACGGCAGTAAATCTTTTCAGGAGAAATTTCTTTTCCCGGATGTAGGCTGGACACTTGCCTGGTTTAATCTGGGAAACCAGAATCGTTTGGGTTCGGGTTTTGCACTTTTCCCATTTGTAAACTTTCCACTGCACCTGAAAAAAGACTGGCGCTTACATTTTCGCTATGGGGTGGGACTTGGATATATTGAAAAAAAATTTGATACAAAAGAAAATGTCAAGAACTCCGCAATTGGCACACACATCAATGGGGTAATGCACTTTGACATTCATATAGAAAAAGAAATCTCTCAACAGACATTGATAGAACTTGGAGTCGGCCTTACTCACTATTCAAACGGAAGTACAGGAATTCCAAATCTGGGTATTAATATGGCCATGGCAAATCTGGGTGTCATTCATTATTTTGGTGAAAAGAACCTTATTAGAAAAAATGCAGCGAACTTGATTTCACGCAAGAGTGAAATTCAACTCTTCGCTGCAGGTGCTTTTAAAAAGATCTATCCTCCTCTAGGAAAAACCTATAACGCAGGAACAATCTCCTTTACTTACTTACACCCAATCCGGACAAAATCCAGTTGGGGAATCGGTGCAGAAATTTTTTATGACAATTCACTGGAGGAGAGATTACTTAGGGTGGACAAAACAGGCACCGGTAATTCTGATAATTTTCGTCCGGGAATTTACGGATCCTATGAAGTAAGGTTAGGGCATATTGGGATTCTGGTAAACATGGGTGTTTATCCGTATACAAAATGGAAGGGAGATGGTAATTTTTATCATCGAATTGGTTCCCGTTATTATTTCAATAAACTTTTCCTGTTGATGAATCTGAAAACTCATTTCGCAAAAGCAGATTTCATTGAATGGGGATTGGGCTACACCTTTGAAAAGAACCATCCGACAAATTGAAAGACAAGAATAATTGCAAACTGACAAATGGATAGCTGCAAATAAATGAAAAACTTCAAATCAACTCCTTATTTACTCCGGTCATTCACTGTTTTTTTGTCTGTGATACTATTTAGCACTTGTCAGAAAGAACATCTGTTTGATTGTTTTACCAGCACTGGTAAAACGATCACTCAATACAGAGACCCGGGTACCTTTTCAAGAATTGAGGTAAAGAATTCAATTGACGTGATTCTATACCCCGATACTACTCCATTCATTCATGTTACTGCAGGAGAGCACCTCATAGATGGAATTATTACTGAACTGGAAGGAAATACCCTGTATATCAGAAATGAAAACCGCTGCAACTGGGTTCGCAGTTTTGAAAGTTCTTATACCGTCAAAATCGGTATGCGCAATCCTGAAGATATTGAGTACTTCGGCTCAGGTGAGATTCGTTGCATGGACACCATCCGAAGTACGGAATTTACATTCAATTCATGGAATGGATCAGGCAGCATTTATCTTCTGCTGGATTGCGAAAAATCACACATCAATAATAACGCCGGTCGCACTGACATACACGCTGCCGGATTTTCAGGAGTTAGCTATGTCTACATTCATGACACTGCCTTGCTTGAAGCAACGAACCTTGAAACAGGATTCACTTTTATTCGGAACAGTAGTACAGGTGATTGCAGTATTTATGTCACTAAAGAGGTTGTAGCAGAAATCAAATATTTTGGTAATATTTATTATCGGGGTAACCCATACAAAGTTGTAGAAAATATTTCCGGAGAAGGACGCTTAATCCAACAATAAGAAGCTCCCGAAAAAAAACTCAGGCTACATTCTCCTCATACCAATGATCGGTATGAAGTTGGGAGTTAGATGATGCTTCCACTGCCAACTCATCACATCTGTTATTTAAGGGATTGTCAGCATGCCCTTTTACCCACTTGAATTTAACCTTGTGTTTTCGGTAAACTTTTAAAAACCGGATCCACAGATCCGGATTCTTCTTTCCTGCAAAGGCTTTTTTTTCCCAGCCAAGAAGCCAGCCTTTCTCTACCGAATCCACTACATACTTGGAATCTGAATAAATGGTAACATGTTCGCCCGGGCTTTTAAGTGCTTCAAGTCCTTTGATCACACTCAAAAGTTCCATACGATTATTCGTTGTCAGACGAAAACCCTCTGAAATTTCCTTACGAAGCTTCCCGAAAATTAAAATCGTTCCAAATCCTCCCGGACCCGGATTACCCCTTGAACTTCCGTCTGTATAAATTATGATCATAAATTTTTTGTCATCAGAATAAATGAATCAATTCAATTGAGTCCAGATAGTTCTTCCGGACTTATCAATGTATCCCCATTTTCCATTGATGCGAATACCGGCAATACCCGAACGAAAAGGAGAAGCGTTGCTGTACCTCGGATTAATCTTAATTTTTCCAAACTTATCTATGTATGCCCATTTACCTTCAATCCGTACCTGCGCCAATCCCTCAGAAAAACTTCTGTCCACATCAGTATCTGTAATTGCATGTTCAAACTGCGGGTTAATCTGATATTTGCCTTCTGTGTTAATGAAGCCCCACTTATTACCAATGCGAACAGCAGCCAGACTTCCGTTAAAATCCATAGCTTCTGCAAACTGATAAGGGATAACAAGTTTTCCTTCTTTATCAATATACCCCCATTTTCCGTCCAGTCGAACAGCGGCAAGATCTTCTCTAAAAGAATTCGCTCTTTCGAACTGCGGATTGATAACATAGCGGGCACCGATATTCACAAAACCCCATGCTAATCCAATCTGAACAGGAGCTAATCCAAAGGAGAAACCCTTTGCATCATTAAACTGTGGGTTGAGAATTATTTTTCCTGCAGGGTCGATGAATGCCCATGAAGTAGAAATTTTTACGGGAGCAAATCCGTCGGAGAAATTATCCGCATCCTGAAATTGTGGTGCGATGATCATTTTTCCCGTCTTATCAATGAAACCCCATTTAGCACCATCACGTATGGCAGCCATTCCATCTTTAAAATTTTTCACTTCTGAAAATTGCGGATTGACCAGCAACTGCCCGGCCGAATCAGTAAACCCCCAAAGGTTTCCTGTCTTAACAGGAGCCATGCCATCTGAAAAAGCAAGTGCATTCTCAAACTGAGGACTAAGAACCATTTTACCGTTTGCATCAATAAAACCCCATTGGGTTCCGACTTTTACAGGATACAAAACTGCCTGTGCTGACAAACAAAACGACAGCAATGAAATCACTGTCAGGGAAAAAATTATTTTCATCATTCTAATTCAATACCATTAATTCCTGTCCAACTTTAATAAAAGCTGCAATTGCTTTATCGAGATGATCCCGTTCATGTGCGGCAGATAACTGTACCCGTATACGAGCATTTCCCTTAGCAACTACAGGGTAGAAAAATCCTGTCACATAAATTCCTTCCTCAAACAATCTGGTGGCGAACTCCTGTGCCAATTTAGCTTCGTACAGCATGATAGGAACAATCGGATGTTCTCCCGGCTTAATATCAAAACCCGCTCCGGTCATTTTTTCACGGAAGTATTGTGTGTTTTCCCAAAGTTTATCTCTCAATGCTGTGGTACCACGCAACATATCAATCACTGCAATGGAAGCCCCAACGATACTGGGAGCAAGAGAATTTGAAAACAAATACGGACGGGATCGTTGACGAAGCAAGTCGATAATTTCTTTATGCCCGGAAGTAAAACCACCCATGGCTCCACCTAAGGCCTTTCCTAAAGTTCCCGTAATGATGTCGATGCGACCCATTACATTCCTGTACTCATGAGTACCTCTACCTGTTTTCCCCATGAATCCGGAGGCATGGCACTCATCAATCATAATCAAAGCCTTATATTTATCTGCAAGATCTGCGATCTTGTCTAACTGAGCGATTGTACCATCCATACTAAAGACACCATCTGTCACAATCATACGATGACGAAGATTCTGTGTCTCCATCAACACCTTTTCCAACTCAGCCATGTCGTTATGCTTATAACGAAAACGCTGAGCTTTGCACAATCGAACACCGTCAATAATAGAAGCATGATTCAGTTCATCACTAATGATAGCGTCCTGTTCATTTAGCAGCGGTTCAAAAACTCCACCATTTGCATCAAAAGCTGCGGCATATAAAATCGTGTCTTCTGTCCCAAGAAATTCTGAGATCTTTTTCTCTAGTGTTTTGTGAATATCCTGCGTTCCGCAGATAAAACGTACGGAGGACATCCCATACCCATGCGTATCAATAGTCTTTTTAGCTGCTTCGATCACCTTAGGATGTGAAGAAAGGCCCAGATAATTGTTGGCACAGAAGTTTATGACTTGTTTTCCATCAGCGATAATATCAGCACCCTGAGGAGAAGAAATTATGCGCTCTGTTTTAAATAGGCCGGCAGTTTTTATTTCTTCCAGTTCTTTCTGTAGTACAGACTGTAGTGTGGCATACATACTAATATGGGCTTAGATTGTTAAGAGGTGTTGCACTGCATCCTTCTGGAACAAAAGTCCGAAAAAAATCCGGATTTTTGTGAAAATATTAGGAGTAAAAACACAACCCACAAACATGAAACCTATCAGTAATTGACAATTAATTTTGCATTCAGGAATAAATGGAGATTCACTGACTCTTTGGCTGTGAAGGCGGGTATTTATGAATTATGAGAGCCCGGTTTCTTCAAATTATCACATCCCTTTAGGGCGTGGATCAAGCAAGAAGCAGAAGCCGGCTTTAGCATGTTGTCACAAACTTTTACCCAACTGATGGGCTTTCAAAAATTCATCATATTCTTCTTTAAAACTTTTCTTCTTGTGATGTTCCTCTTGGTTTAAAATGTAATCCCTTACCTTACCAACAGCTGAACTACTTACCGATAATGAAATGTACTCATCTTGCCATTCGAACTTTGATTCGATAATCTTTTGTTTGTTTACCCAAAACGAAGACTCTCCTTTAATCAACATTGCTGTTTTTGCAATCGTTTGCTCTGTTCCAAGAGAAACCAGTAAATGAATATGATCCGAAACACAATTTAAACAATCAATATAGTTTCCTTCAATCAGACTGTTATCTCAAATCAGTTCATACACCTTTCCCGGCAAGGAGCGCAACACTCCTGCGAATTCAAGCTTGAGTAAAAGTGACGACACTTTACTGACAGGCATATTACTTTTGATTGACAAGGCATCAATGGGAACAATTCCATCCTTCTTTAAAATTTCTATCAGAGCCATTTCCTCTTCGTTTAGTTCCAGAAATAAATTCAACTGCTTCTTAATCTTTTTAACTTTTTCTTCTTCTTCGAGATCCCAGTTCATCGCTCTGGCAATATCATCTGCTGAAGTAACTAAGGTCGCTTTATTCTCCCGGACCAACTGATGACAGCCCTGAGAAAACACATCCTGAACACGTCCGGGAAAGGCAAAAACATCTCTGTTATATCCATTTGCAATCTCGGCTGTGATCAGTGCACCACCCCGAATTGCCGACTCAATTACTATTGTTGCATCACACATTCCAGCTACAATTCTGTTACGGGCTGGAAAATTTTCACGATCCGGTACGGTTCCACTCAGATATTCTGTTAAAACTCCGCCATGGTTCAGCATCTTATCTGCAGTTGCACTGTGCGCGGATGGATAAATTCTATCAAGACCATGAGCCGTTACTGCCACCGTTGGAATGTGATGCAGGGTCGCTGCACGGTGAGCAATAATGTCTATACCATAAGCCAGTCCGCTAACAATAGCAACATCGTATTTGAGAAAATCCTCAACCAACTTCTCAGTCAACTCTCTTCCATAAGGACTGTATTGCCTGGTTCCCACTATGGCAACCACCCTGTCTGAATTCAAATTACAATTACCTTTAAAATATAACAATATCGGGGCATCCTCACAATTCTTCAATCGTGCAGGATATTCCTTATCGAGGTAAAACAAGACCTTTATATTATTTCTACGGACAAAGGCGAGCTCCTTATCTGCTCTCGATAAAATATCATTCGCATGAATACTGTTAGCCTTCTCCCTGCCTATGCCCGGAATGCGTTCTAACTGAGATTTACGCATCTCAAAAATTTCTTTTACCCCACCGCAGTAGCTAACTAACACTCTGGCCAGTACGGGACCGATACCGGGAAGGAGACTCAATGCGATCCGATATTTTAATAATTCATCTGCTTGATTCAATGGGATTTTTGCTATAAGTCGGGAAATATATCATGTTCAAGAATGATTTACCCGAATTCTCTTTTGAATTGAATTATCATCACCCTGAAAGATGGCTATTTATTGATAATGCTTATCTTTCTACCATGATGAATTTGTGGAATTGCAAGATTACACACTCTCCTCCTTTCATACAATCCAATATATGCTGAAAAAATATTTTCCGATACTTTTATGTTTGTTCATACAGCTCGAAGGATGGGCGCAACAAGGCATTCTGAAAGGGAAAGTAACATCTGCCTCGAATAAAGAGGCGTTACCAGGTGCCAGCATTATTCTGGATGGGAAAGCTGTCGCCGTTTCTGACGAAAACGGACTATATACAATCTCTCTTGATAGTGGAAAACATGAATTGATTTTCCATGTTATTTCGTTTATCGACAAAAGAATTCTATTACAACTCAGGCAAAACGAAACGCGGGTATTGGACATCACACTGAATGAATCCATGCGGGAACTCGATATTGTCGTTGTCAGCGCATCGAAATTTGAACAAAAGCTGGAAGAAGTAACTATATCCATGGAAGTATTGAAGCCCAAATTAGTTGAAGAAAGAAATACTACCTCACTGGATGATGCACTTCAACATGTAGGAGGGGTATCAATTATTGACGGGCAGGCAAATATTCGTGGCGGAAGCGGATGGAGTTATGGCGCAGGCAGTCGTGTGCAAATTCTTGTCGATGACTTACCACAACTTACAGCTGACGCCAATGATACCAAATGGAGTTTCCTCCCCGTTGAAAACCTTGAACAGATCGAAGTCATAAAAGGAGCTTCTTCAGTGTTATTTGGTTCCTCAGCACTTAATGGAGTTATTAATATTCGCACTGCATACCCAAAGGAAAAGCCAATTACAAAAGTAAACGCTTTCACAGGAATTTATGATCACGCAAAATATGAGATCAATGACACCTTGTATCGTGCAGATTGGTGGGGAAGTATTCCACAATTATATAATGGAATAAACTTTTTACACAGCAGGCAAATTAACAGACTCGATATCGTTGTGGGCGGAAACATGTTTATTGATCAGGGTTACAGAAAAGGTGAACATGAAGAAAGAGCACGTATCAATTCCAACCTACGCTATCGTTTTAAGAAAATAGAAGGCCTATCTGTTGGAGTCAATGTAAATAGTATGAAGACAGAAGGAACCCTGTTCTTTCTATGGGACAATGACACGAGTGGAGCCTATATACCTGCAAAGAATACCCTTAGTGATTACACTACATACCGAACCAATGTCGATCCTTTCATAACCTATTTTGACAAAAAGGGTAACACGCATAAACTTAGAACAAGGTGGTTTAATACGACTAACCAGAATAACACGAATCAGAATTCTAAAGCCGATCTGTATTATAGTGAATACCAATATCAACATCGGTTTAAAAATAACCTGAAAATTACCACCGGCCTAGTAGGACAACTTTCTAAAGTAAAGAGTGAATTGTATGGCGATCATGAAGGAAAACAGACTGCCCTTTACGCTCAAGGAGATTATCAAAGGAAAAAGCTTACGGTTTCTTTGGGTGGTCGTGTCGAGCAAAATAAAATTGATAGCATCAAAGATGAATGGACCCCTGTCTTCAGGTGCGGGCTTAACTTCAATGTGTTCAAGGGTACATTTCTTCGAACATCGTACGGACAAGGATACCGTTTCCCCTCGATAGCCGAAAAATTTGTTCGTACTGCAGTTGGCAATCTTATCATTTATCCTAATAGCGAGCTCACTTCCGAAACAGGCTACAGTGGAGAATTTGGAATCAGGCAACTGGCAAAGTTAAAGTCATGGTCCGGTTATCTCGATGTTGCCGCTTTTGAAAACCGGTACTATAATATGATGGAATTCGGTTTCGCACAATGGGGGACATCCGCAGATCCGGTAAATGGACTGGGATTTAAATCACTGAATGTTGGAGATACCCGGATCCGCGGCTTGGACATTTCTTTGCTGGCGCAGGGAATTTTGTTTGGACAGATCAAATCAACATGGACTGCCGGATATACCTATATAGAACCCAGACAACTCACCTATGATAGTGCTTATATTGCTAAAGTGGGCATAAGCAATTATCTGGGAAGCGATAGCAGTGATATCCTTAAATATCGCTATAGTCATCTTTTAAAGGCAGATGTTGAATTTCAATGGAGGAAATTTACTGTGGGTATGAGTCTCCGATATCACAGCGGAATGGTGAATATCGACAAGATTTTCACAAGTGGCTTTCTGGATATTGCTTTCGGAAAAAGTCTTGGTATAAAGCATTACCGTGATAATCGCACAAAGGGTGATGCAATCTTCGACCTGAGGAGTTCTCTCCAGCTTACAAAAGCACTGTACATTTCTTTCATTATAAAAAATTTATTCAACTACATATATATGGAACGTCCTGCTGACATGCAGCCACCAAGAATATTTGTCATTCAGGCAGGTGTGAGCTTTTAATTCCCAAATCTTTCGTGTTGAAATTTCTGTAAATCGTTCATCCAAGTAAAGCTTTTCCTTATTACTTTTGAATCGATGAAAATACTAGGTATCATTCCTTCACGCTTTGCTTCGACACGCTTCCCGGGTAAACCGCTTGTAGACATTGATGGCAAAAGCATGATCCAACGCGTCTATGAGCAATGCGTCAAATCAAAGCGATTGTTCAAAGTCGTTATTGCAACAGACGATGATCGCATTCTTAATCATGTTCTGGATTTTGGAGGGAATGCAATCATGACCTCACCCCAACATCTCAGCGGAACCGATCGATGTGCCGAGATTGTAAAAAAAGAAGAAGCCTCCGACTGGAGTGTGGTAATTAATATACAAGGAGACGAACCCTATATTCACCCGGATCAGATTGATTTGCTTTGCTCTACCTTTGATTCAGCGGAAACACAGATTTCCACACTTGTGAAAAAAATCACGACTACCGATGAATTATTCAATCACAACAATGTTAAAGTGGTTCTGAATAAAAAAAACGAAGCCATTTACTTCAGCCGCTCACCGATACCATACAATAGAAATTTTCCTGAGCAGGAATGGCTAAAACATTCGACCTATTATAAGCATATCGGAATATATGGTTACCGTTCCGATGTCTTATTAGAAATCGCTGAGTTGGCCAAAACTAATCTCGAGATGACAGAATCATTGGAACAACTTCGGTGGATAGAAAATGCTTACGTGATCAAAGCAGCGATTACTTCTTTAGACAGCATTGCCATTGATACACCGGAAGACTTGGCCAAAGTCAAAAGTAGCTGAGCGTTTAGATCTCAACTCTTATTAAGAGCGAATCATTTTATCCGTTTCACTTCTACCATCCAATCCCATGGATAGGGTTCACGCATCCATTTAGGTGGTGCTGTCAATTCAGTGGTCCAGTCGTATTCAACCTTTTCTATTGCCTCAATCTGATAAACAGAATTATGAAACAAATTAAAAAGTTCGGGAAAGCGATAGTGTTTTGTGGGTGTATTCTGAATATAAACAATTCCTTCTTCCATTTCTTTGCGGTGCTTCGCATCAAAATGTACCAATTCGTCTCTGGGTATGTCTGAGATCTTCAAATCCTCCTTGTTATACCAGTCGATAAGTGTCCAGGAAGACAAAGACATGGATTCAAATGATGGAAGAACAAAAATGGCAGTTCCGTTTTTAGAGAGAACACTCAAAGCATTGGAAAGGATGCGATAGTTGCGCTTGTTATTGCCTGAGATGGCAACATTTGAGCAAATGAGAAAATCAGTGGGAGAAAGATCGACTTTGCCCAGGGCAAGATCCATTCTTTTAAAAGCAACATTTTCTGGTGCCGATACCTTAGCTCTGTCAATACATTTTCGCGATATGTCGACGGCAGTAACATGTCCAAACAGTGGCGTCAATAACGGTAATGCATTTCCAATACCGCAACCGAAATCAACGACCGACTTCTCCTTGTCGGCATGGTTTTTTACATACTTCCTGATGATGCCTTTTTTATCATTACGATAAACATTAAATACATCCTCTTCATATGTATCAGCATTCTTGTCCCAGACAATTCTGTCGTTCATGGTTGGTGGTTTTAGTTCATCTATTATTCCTTGTCAAACCTAATCATCCAATTCACGATTATAATGCAGTTTAAATAAATCAATTAACAATTTGATTGTTAGTATTGTCCTGCCCTAAACCAATTTCACTTATTATTTTATAAATTTACTCCAATCAAATATCCTCCCGGGGATCTTTCTTTCTGTTTTAAATAAAAAATTAAGTAAATTTTAAACCATCCGAAATACCAAAGTCAAATGAAAATGAAATCACTACAGAAAAAAATCTTTTTGCTGATTGCTTTAATCGCAAGTACATTCAGCGGCAATTCGCAACCGTCATACTTTCCTCCTCTTACAGGAGCTACCTGGGACACCCTTTCTCCTTCATCATTAGGTTGGTGTCAGGATAAAATAGATACTCTACTTGATTACCTTGACGCTAAAAATTCAAAGGCATTCATTCTATTAAAGGATGGTAAAATTGTAATTGAAAAATATTACGACACATTTACAGTAGACAGTTTGTGGTATTGGGCCTCCGCCGGGAAAACAATTACATCCTTCCTTACAGGCATTGCACAACAGGAAAATTTTTTATCGATTAGTGACACTGCTTCTCAGTATCTGGGACAGGGCTGGACCAATTGTACACAGACACAGGAAGAAAAAATAACTATTCGCCATCAGCTAACAATGACCAGTGGACTGGATGATGCAGGGATAGATCCATATTGTACTGACGATACATGTCTGAATTTCCTCGCTGATGCAGGGACAAGATGGGCATATCACAATGCACCGTATACTTTGCTCGACGGAGTGATCGCGAATGCCACCGGTACAACGCTAAACGACTATGCAAATCAAAAATTAAAAACTCCAACCGGAATGAACGGTTTCTTTCTTCAGATAGATTACAACAATGTGTTTTTCAGCACAGCAAGGAGCATGGCGAGGTTTGGCCTCTTAATCCTAAATCAGGGAAACTGGAACGGGAACCAAATAATGACAGACACGAATTACTTCAACCAAATGGTGAATACTTCTCAATCATTTAATAATTCGTATGGTTATTTGTGGTGGCTGAATGGAAAATCATCCTATATGGCTCCCGGATTGCAGTTTGTTTTCAATGGATCGCTTAATCCACATGCACCAAATGATATGATTGCTGCACTTGGTAAGAACGGACAATTTATTAACGTGGTACCAAGTCAAAACCTGATTTATATACGCATGGGCGATGCACCCGGTTCAGGTGAGGTTCCATTTACTATAAACGATACGATCTGGCAAAAATTAAACGAAGTAATGTGCGGTACTGTGTCTGTAAACACGCTTCCTTTAAGCCCGACAAACCTCATTGTGTACCCTAACCCATCAAGCAATTACTGCAAGATTGAACTATCCAATCAACCTTTTGATGTGAGTATTTCCGATTATCTTGGCAGACAGGTATTACTTTCAAAAAACTGCTTCAGCAACACAAATCTAAACACAGAGAATTTTCCGGATGGCATCTATTTCATCCGTGTAACTAACGAAACTGATCAAACTTACGATCAGAAACTGATTATCAACCGATCATCAGGCCATTGATGGATTTATTGTATCGGGTAAGCGATCAATATCCAATTAGAATTCTTTCAACCTGTACAGACTTGTCAGACAACCATACCAATGAGTAAATTCCTACTGCAAGATGCGAAACAGGAACCTGCAAGAACCTTTCTCCACCCGAGTTTACATCCAGCTTTTGCACCACAACACCTCTTATATCCATAAGCCGCAGGATTCCGGAATGCGAAGCTGCAACTGAAAGTTCTACAAAATTCTGATTGATTTTGTTCACTTCAAAGGCAGAAACAGTTTCCAGTTCAGAAATTCCCGGCATGATAAAAGAATATGGCAATGATGTCAGTATGCAACCATTGCTATCTTCAACGATTACCGAATAGTCTCCTGTAAGCAGAGGTGTAATATCACTTCCTGTTTCTCCAACAAGCGTATCTCCGTTGAACAGCCATTGATAGCTCATAGCAGGCGAAGAAACTAAAAGTGTAACCAGCAAATTAATTGTTGGAATTGTAGTAGCACGAAAACTCACCTCAACATTTTCTGACTGAGCAAATAATCCGCTCACAGTATCTGTAACTGTTACGTAATAACTTCCGATAGTATCAACGACAATTGACTGCGTTGTTTCAGAAGTCGACCATAGATAATGGTAGCCTGAATCCGCGGTAAGGGTCACGTTACTACCGGGACAAATCACTGTTGACGAGCTTGTCTGTATACAGACAGAAGGCAGGATCCCGGCCATGCTGTCTAACTTTAATATGAAACCAAAATCATCAACTCCATTGCTTGTGCTACCGCTGAGCAGATAACCACCATCTTTACAATGGCGAAGTTGATTTGCCTGCACTGTTCCAATGCCGGTATAAGTGCGACTCCATAGAGAATCACCAATGCTATTCAGGCGAAGAAAAATTATCGTGTCTGATACATTTAACATACACAAGCTTCCACTATCCGGTGTAGAAAGAACCGACAATACCTGCGCGCCATGACCCCAGTCAAATATTTTTTGCCAAACCACATTAAGCACATCATCTAACTTAACAATATATGGATAATCATAGGCGGAAGTATTGGGAGAAAGAGTTGCACCGATGATATAATTACCATCAGGACAATCATCCATTACAGCATTATTGAAAAAGAAAACCCCTCCTTGAAAAGTATCAGGAATCACAAAGTTATTTAATATCGCACCAATATCATCAACCTGACGAACGGTCGGAGAACTTGCTCCTATTACGCTATATGAAGAAAATAAATACTGATTGGAAGGATTGATATTTACTGAGGATGAATTTATAGTACTTCCTGACCCAGGGACATTCCAAACATCTCCGAGCGAGAGATCAAAACGGGAAAGACCGGAGGAGTTAGAACCACCAAACTGGTCAAGAAAAACGCCGGCAATATAACCGGAATCAGGAGTCGCACTCACTGAATTTACACTCCCACCCACATCTCCTGGAAGCAGAATTCTGCTGGCTGTCAAATTTCCATTCGCATCGAGCAACAATAAAGTTGGCTCGTCATCAAAAATACCGGTGCTATCGGGGGAATTCCCTCCGGCGATATATCCTCCGGTAAACGGATCGGGAGCCACATCATAAATCTTTTCATCGTTTCTTCTGACAGATGGGAATGTGGTCCACAACCGATCTCCGCATCCATCTAATTTCATCACACCAGCACCGGCTGAATCAAAACAGAGTATATAAGAACCATCGGGATTCTGTTCGGCCCCATATATCTTTGTGATATTCAAAAATGTTTCAAATGTGATTTGTGCATTTGTATTGACAACTGAGAGTAAAATAAACAATACAGATCCAAGTGTAATTTTTTTCATGGTGAAATGATTTTAGAGTTGCGAATTTACACAAAATCAAAGACACTTCATTCTGTTTATCAATTTAATTTGAGTAACATAAAAAAATTACCTACCATATAAGTCAATTCTATGAATTATCTAATCCACGCCTATAAAAATCCAGACATCTTTTTCTTGCCATCGCATAATCAACCATTGGAACGGGATAATCTACTGTATTGAGGTCAGAAACCCATCTCTTTATATATACAAAGTTAGGATCAAAACGCTGAGTTTGGGAATCCATACTGAAAATCCTGAAATAGGGTGCTGCATCAACTCCGGTTCCTGCACTCCATTGCCAGCCACCATTGTTCGCGGCCAAATCGTAGTCAAGAAGTTTTAATGCAAAATAGGCCTCACCCCAGCGCCAGTCGATTAAAAGATACTTTGTAAGAAATGTCGCCGTGATCATCCGGATCCGGTTATGCATAAAACCGGTTTCATTTAATTCACGCATTCCTGCATCCACTATCGGATAACCTGTTCTTCCTTCGCACCAGCGTTGAAAACCTGATTCATCATGATGCCACTCAAGCCGATCATACATTGGTTTGAAAGCCCTGTGAATCACATGAGGGAAATGCCAGAGTATACTCATATAAAATTCTCTCCAGATAAGTTCATTGATCCAAGTCTCAGAAATATCCCATGCCTTTCTGAATAATTCACGGATACTAACGGTGCCAAAACGAAGGTGAACGCTGATACGGGATGTTCCGGTGACAGCCGGAAAATCTCTCAGTTCAGCATACCTCTGCAACAAGGATTTATTCAGAGTAGCACCCGGAAAGTCAACCTTAAAATCTTTAAATCCGATAGCTCCCAGAGACATGATTTTCTTATTCCTGCACATAT
This sequence comes from uncultured Flavobacteriales bacterium, assembly GCA_964355885.1. Taxonomy (GTDB): domain Bacteria; phylum Bacteroidota; class Bacteroidia; order AKYH767-A; family 2013-40CM-41-45; genus QQVM01. Next base: position 5,527 of record CAYHFJ010000008.1, on the reverse strand, counting down.
GAAATTTGGCACTTAACTTTTCTGAAGGAAACGCTTTGAAACTATCCCTTTTCAATGTTGCTTTCCATCGTTTGCTATAGGGGGTAAATACCGTGTACGGGTTTTTGTCATCCTTGGTAACTTCATCCTTCTCAAAAACAACCTGATCCTTGTACAAACTAAACGGAATATCATGCGTACCAAAAAATTCCTTAATTTGATTGTCACGTTCAAGTGCATAAGGTTCGTAATCACCATTGGCAAATACTGCTTTGATTGAATATTCTTTCGATAATTTTTTCCATACATCTATTGGTTTCCCATATTCAACAAGTAAGGTAGCACCAAACTCACTAAGCTGTGCATTAATTTTTTCCAGCTGCTGATGAATAAACACCAATCGGCGATCGGATTTGTCATCAAGCTTGTTGAGAATATCACTGTCGAGAATAAATAAGGTTTGAACCGGGGTACCGGAACATAGGGCATGATACAATCCTACATTATCATATAAGCGCAAATCACGTCGGAACCAAAAGAATGAAACAGCCTTACTCATAAACGTAGGCATTCAATAATATGTGGATAGAATTACTCAAAGTAAAAATTCTTCATCAACATTCATTTTGCAAATTAATATTTCAGACTGTCAGTGAGGAAATCGCTTTATTTAGATTCTTATAATTAAAGTCAAAACCAGTTGTAATGAGTTTCTGATTGGAAACTCTTTGTCCGTTTAGTACAATCTCCGACCTTTCTCCCAGAATAAATTTCAATACGGCTGCAGGAACATTAAATTCCCAGATTGATCTGTGTAAATTTCCGGCCAACACTTTATAAAACTCTTTATTCGTGACAGGGTTGGAAGATACAGCATTGAAAATTCCTCGCATCTCTTTCTGTTCAAATGTATGCAGAAAGATCCTGCAAAGATCATCAATATGTATCCATGATATGAATTGCCTGCCGGAACCCAAAGGTGCCCCGACAAATAATTTCACCGGCAGTGCCATTTGAGGCAAAGCTCCGCCATCTTTCGCCAGAACAATTCCGATTCTCAAAATAACAACACGAATACCCAGGTCTTCAAAACGAAGAACTGCTTTTTCCCATGCCGTACAAGTATCCTGAAGAAATCCATTGTCGATTTCACTTTTCTCATGCTTCCATTCCTCTCCCCCGTCACCATAGATACCTATCGCAGAGGCGGAGACAATGGTGTCAATTGTGTGCGCATTAATCCTGAGCGTTTCAAATAACAAATCTGTGCTCTTCACACGACTCTCCAGAATTTCCTTTTTCCGTTGATCAGTCCAGCGTTTATCTGCAATACCGGCTCCTGCAAGGTGAATGATTGCCGAACACCCTTCGAAAGCTTGTATATCAATTTTTCTTTGCGCCGGATCCCAGTGAAAAAAACCAGAGCCTTCCCGTTCTCCTTTTCGGGATAAAATAGAAGTCTCATATCTTCTTGACTTCAAAAACTGAACGAGGTGAGAGCCTAGAAGTCCGGTGCCACCACTCAGAAGAATTTTTTGCATAGAGTAAAGGTGTAGGCTTTTAACAAGAAAATTTGGATCTGGTTCAAAATTATTTCATTCCGCTGAAAGCTGCTAAAAATTAAATATCTCGCTTTCTTGTTTAGGAAGCAGAGAGTCTCTTTCAAATTGCATTTCATCTATCCCCGGAATATTTAAAACTTATTTAATCAGGCACTTTTAAACATAAAGTATTGAATACAATGATTTTACGTTTTTTTTTACATGAAATTGTAGCCCTTAAACTATGCATTGAATCCTTAAATTTTTTAAAGAACTCAAGCTCACTTTAAATATCGGTTTTTCAAGCTATTTGGCAGATTCTTCCTACTCTCCAAAATCCAATAAAAAACCCTGAAATTGGATTGAAATTGACCCAATTTCAATCCAATTCTTCGATTATAGTTATCCACCGCTGTTTCTTCAATAATTATTTCATACTTGTTTGGTGAAATAGAGATTTTTCCTACTTTTGCAACCCCTTCGGGGAGTACCAATTAGTAGAGTAAACCTTTAAAAATCATTGAAATTGGACGCCGTTAGCTATAAGACAGTTTCCGCCAATGCGAAAACTGCAGACAAAAAATGGGTTATTGTTGACGCCACTGATATGGTCGTCGGTCGTTTCTCATCAGAAGTCGCAAAAATTATCCGTGGAAAACACAAGCCGAGTTACACTCCGCACGTTGACTGTGGCGATAATGTAATTGTAATCAATGCCGAGAAAGTTCGTTTCACCGGCAAGAAAATGCATGATAAAGAATACGTTCGACATACTGGTCACCCGGGTGGACAACGTTTTGCTTCTCCTGCTGAATGGATGAAAAAGAATCCGGCTCTAATTCTTGAGAATTCCATTCGTGGAATGCTTCCTAAGAATAGCCTGGGTCGTCACCTATTCACCAACCTTCACGTGTACGTTGGAACCGAACATCCGCATACTGCACAGAAACCTACTCCAATCAAATTCTCTTAATTAATATAATGGCAGCAACTACACTCCACGCTATTGGCAGAAGAAAAACTTCCGTCGCCCGCGTTTACATGGAACCAGGTAACGGTCAGATCAAAGTGAACGACCGCGATTACAAAGAATATTTCCCAACAGGTCCCCTTCAGTATATCGTTACGCAGTCACAGAATCTTCTGAATGTTGCGGAAACGTATAATATTAAAGCAAACGTTGATGGTGGCGGTATTAAAGGTCAGGCTGAAGCCATTCGTTTGGCTGTTGCCCGAATCCTTGTTTCCGTTGACGCTGATTGCAAAAGTGCTCTTCGCAAAGAAGGCCTCATGACTCGTGATCCACGGATGGTTGAACGTAAGAAGCCGGGACAAAAGAAAGCCCGTAAACGCTTCCAGTTCTCTAAGCGTTAATCCCGGAAACAGGAAACACATTATTATTGTTCATTCAATCATTCAACATTATCTCAATTCAATCAAATGTCAAGAGTATCCTATAACGATTTACTTGAAGCAGGCGCACACTTCGGTCACCTGAAGAGCAAGTGGAACCCGAAAATGGCCCCATATATTTTTATGGAAGCCCGTGGTATACACATCATCGACCTGAACAAAACAGTTGCCAAAATCGACGAAGCCGCCAATGCAATGAAGCAGGTTGCAAAGTCAGGAAAGAAAATTCTTTTCGTAGCTACTAAAAAGCAAGCGAAGGATATCGTTGCCGATGCAGCAACACGTGTGAATATGCCATTCATCACGGAGCGCTGGCCTGGCGGGATGCTGACCAACTTCGCTACTGTACGTAAATCAGTAAAGAAGATGACAGGCTTTGACAAAATGGCTACTGATGGAACATTTGAAAACATCTCTAAGAAAGAGCGTCTTCAGATCACCCGTCAAAAAGCTAAGATGGAGAAATTCCTGGGAAGCATCATAGACCTTAGTCGTCTCCCTGCAGCTCTTTTCATTGTTGACATTAATAAAGAACACATCGCGGTTGCTGAAGCGAAAAAGTTGAATATCCCTACTTTCGCTATCACTGATACAAATACTGATCCTACACAAGTTGATTTCGCAATTCCTGCGAATGATGATGCTACTAAATCTATCTCCTTAATCGTTGAAACGATGGCAAAAGCTATCGAAGAAGGATTGGCTGAACGTAAAATGGATAAAGAAGCGGAGAAAGATCGTGAAGAAGAAGCTACAGCGGAAGAAGCAGCTATTCAGGTTGAATATGTTGGTGCTGAAGACAGTGAAGATGATGACAGCAAGCCCAATAAAACAGTTGCTGAAATTAAGAAACCAGGCGGACCGCGTAAGCGCACCACTACTTCGAAGAAACCATCTTAATAGTATAACAGGCTATTCAGATAGCCGGGGTTACTAAAAATAACCAATGCTATTTAATCAAAATACCAGATTAGCCAATTCAACGATTGGCTAATTTGCTAAATAACCATTCATTAAAAATCAATTAATCTAATTATCATGTCAACTGTAACAATCAGCGCATCAGATGTAAACAAACTACGTCAACAAACAGGTGCCGGAATGATGGACTGCAAAAAAGCACTCACAGAAGCCAAAGGCGACTTTGAAGCTGCAGTCGATAACTTGCGTAAAAAAGGACAAAAGATCGCCGCGAACCGTCAGGATCGTGAAGCGAAAGAAGGATATGTATTCGGAAAGATCAGTGCAGATGGAAAATTCGGTGCTGTAGTAGCAGTATGCTGCGAAACAGATTTCGTAGCCATCAATGCCGACTTCATAAAATACGGTGAGTCAATTCTGGATCTGGCAATGAGCAACATGCCTGCAAGTTCTGACGAACTGAAAAACCTAAAACTTGGCAACCAAACCGTCGCTGAGACTTTAGTGGAGCAGATGGGAAAGATCGGGGAGAAAATCGACGTGATTGACTATCAGTTTGTAAAAGCAGAAAAGGTAATAGTCTATAACCACCCTGGAAATAAATTGAGTTCAATGATTGGATTCAGTGCAAATCCTTCCGGTATAGATGAGGCGGGAAAAAACATAGCAATGCAAACTGCAGCGATGGCTCCGGTAGCTATCGACAAAGACGATGTGGATTCAAATACTGTTGAGCGCGAAATCGAAATCGGAAAAGATCAGGCTCGGCAGGAAGGCAAGCCTGAAGCGATGATCGAAAAGATCGCTCTCGGAAAACTGAACAAATTCTATAACGAGTATACACTACTCAATCAGGCCTACATCAAAGACGAAAAGATGACCATTCGTCAGTATGTTGAGAGCATTGATAAAGGTCTTCGTATCACTGCGATGAAGCGTGTGAAGATTGGATAATCCAATCATTCTAAAATTAAGAATAATCTAAAAGGAATCCGGGAGGGTTCCTTTTTTTTGTGGGCTCCTCCCTTTGTCTGGACTGGGATTTTTGGGATTATGCTAGTCATAAAAGGAGTGCTATTAATTAAAATCATTCCTCAATAATCTCATAAATTTCAACCAATAAGGCTATTCCCGTTAATCCTACTAATTCAAAAGATCCCAGTTCAGACACTGTTCCGATTTACCACTAAATTTGCATAAATTAGCGACGCAAAACTGAACCATGAAATATAAACGCATCCTCCTAAAATTGAGTGGAGAGTCCCTGATGGGTGACAAGGAATTCGGAATCGACCATACAGTCCTGGAGAAATATTCTGATGACATTAAAACAATTGTTGACAAGGGTGTTGAAGTCGCAATTGTAATCGGAGGTGGAAATATTTTCCGGGGGGTAGGTAATGATGCGGAAGATGTGATTGACAGAGTGCAGGGTGACTATATGGGAATGCTGGCGACGGTAATTAATTCCATGGCTTTGCAAAGCGCGCTTGAACGATTGGGTGTGAAGACAAGATTACAATCTGCCATCAAGATGGAACAGATTTGCGAACCATATATTAAAAGACGCGCGGTGCGACACCTGGAGAAAGGACGCGTAGTAATCTTTGGTGCCGGAACAGGCAATCCTTATTTTACAACTGACACGGCAGCATCATTAAGAGCGATTGAAA
>CAYHFJ010000007.1:0-43885 GCA_964355885.1 uncultured Flavobacteriales bacterium | reverse complement strand
CAACTTCCCTTCATAATTGTATATCTGTATCAGAAAATCTTCTGCAGGAAGTTGATCAAGTATGAGCTGATCCTTTGCCGGAACGGGATACATCGTGAATATAGTTTCAGGAGCTTCAGGAACACTATTGATAATCGAACGCAAGTGCACCGGCTTGGTATTGAATTGAAAATCTATCGGGAAGCCTCCGGCGGTGATTGCTTTGAATGACAGCAGGGTCAACGTTAGATCAATATTACCACTTGTGCTGTCAAGAATTATTATGTCAGCGTAGCCAATCGTATCCTGAACGAAATAGGCGTTTTGGAGATCCCTGCGAGAGGTCATAATAGCTAAATCACCCCAAGAGCTTCCAGTTAAAAGGGCTAATTGGTTTGGAAGACTTCCTAAATCACTATCTATAATTTCCTTATCTAACACTTTTCCAATATCCATAGTGAATGAAGGATCGAAGGTGAGAAAAAAAGCCAATCCAAATATTGAGTCAATTACAACACCATTATCTCCAAGTATAAAATAGAATCTTACCGTATCACCGGTCGTAGCAGAATCACGGTCTGGAAGGCAACTGAAATAGGGGAGAAGTGAATTGGAATTACTACTACTGGTTGTATGTTGACTTAGTCTCCAGGGTGTGCTAACTCCACCTATAGAGAATATGAAAGAGTTAACAGAAGTATATAAAAGATCAAGTGAATCAATTATGCCATCTGGGTAAAAATCACATTGTTTGTGGTTGACGCCAATAGCAAAAGATCCTGGGAAATCTATTGCAATATCTCCTCTTGTGGCTAAGCCATTTCCTATTAGTGTATCATATCGTTGTGGCCCTGTTGAACCTCTGGCCAGTGCAACATAGACAACATCTCCGAATTCAAAAAAACCATCATCATTGGCATCTCCAGTCCAGACTTGAGTTGTTGAGTCAATAACACTATTTCCTAAAGTATCTATTGTTGTGATGAAAGAGGAATAATCAAATGTACCAAAGGCCGAGCCAACGCTTAAATAAGTTCCGCCGGTAAGTAAAGTTCCATCAGATTGTTCGCCGATCACATTAAAACCGAAGTGCGGTACATTAATTCCTGTACTCCATTTTAAAGATCCAAAACGATCATAACGGTTTAATCCGCGGAGCCAACCTCCATCAGAAAGCATTTGTATACCGTTTAAGCCAGAATACTGAAAATAAATAGAAGTAGTAAAGGCACCTGTCATTCCTTCCAGTTGGTGTAATGTATCAGCAAAAAAAGTATACAGAGTAGTATCATAATTGTAAACATCTGTTGAGATAGTGTAGCGAACGTCTCCAATTGAATCAATCCTTGCTTTAAAAGCATTGGTATCTAAATTTAAAAAGAGATCACCATTATCAAAGCCAATTAATTTTCCTGGTCCATGAAAATTTAAATTTCCAATTGGCACTCCGGCATGACTAAGCAGATAAATTGAGTCTTCAGAAAGACAGGCATACCCTATTGGAAGAATAGCAATGTCATAAGTTTCCTGAACTTCTATAAATGGAATGGGTGTAGTTTTTGGTAGAGCCCTATTCCATTCTACAATCCCCATACTGTCAATTTTAATGATTGTTGAATGTTTGATGTATGTTGAAGCCCAAGACTCGTGTATATTAGCAAATATACATCCACCATCAGGAGTTGCATGGAATCCGTTTATCCAATCTCTGCTTAACAATCCAAGATAGCCGCCTCCTGTACTCCATAAAATATTTCCGTAAATATCTAACTTAAGAATAGAGGAAGATCCTCTTTCAGTTTTTATATGTATAAATGAATTGCCATCCGGAGATAAGGAAAAATCTAATAAATTTAAAACTGAATCTTCAGGATGAAGATAATGGGTATTTTGAAGTTGATTAAAACTCAACCTCTTCAAATAAGTCGGCTGAGCATTCAGGTTAAAAAATGCAATCAGAAGAAACAAGAAATAAAAAATAATTCTCAGGAATTTGTTCATCTGAAAAGGATTTAGCACCATCAAGGTATGAATATTAATATTATTGAGAGTTAATTTTTTAATTATTTGTCATTTAAATATTCCCGGATACTATTTAATCACTCACCCTCGCAAATGAGTTGTTCACATTAGCTGCCTTAGTGCAAATTTGCTTTGGGTTACTGGAATTGCAAAAGCCGGCTTACAACCGGCTTTTGCGTTCTCGGAATTATGGTCAGATGAATGAGACAAGATCTCTTCAAAATCACTTATAGCCCTGCCAGACTTTTTGATTTGGGAAGCTTTACTTCATATGTGAATCGAAGGATTTTGCTTTCCATTGGTTTGAGTGAGAGTTTCCAACTAAGTAAACCGGTTTCTTCGTTGAGAGTGGAACCGTCTCCATCAATCAATTCAACTTTTATTGTTGGATCCTGACTTACCGGAATTTGATCCGTCAGGTCTAAGGTGATAGAACCGGATTTATTATTTTTAATTGTCAGCTCATAGCTGGTGGAAATAGTTTTCTCGGAAACAAGGATTCTTTCTTTGGTTTTGTCTTTTAGCTTTTTTCGGCTGACAACAATGCTTCGATCCCTGCCCAGACTGAGGTTTACAGTGTCTTTGAATGCATCAGGGTTCAGGACAGAGCGCCCAATGAAACTCCCGTCAAAATAGATACGGGAACTTCCCGGTATCAGATTTAATTCATTTAGTTCATTCAACTCCGCCATTAGGTAAGCATTGATGTCGAGTTTTGGTACTGCAGAATATCGGTAGATTGCCTTGAGACCTTTATTTTGTATTGCCACCACATGCATTTCATCATCATGAGGAATAGAGTATTTTAATTTAATGTCATACTCGGTTTGTATTATTCCTTCACGTTCCTGAGTATAGTTGGCGAGTGTGGAGGCATCCATCATGGCCTCATCTTTAGCCATGTCGGCAGAAGCTGCTTGAAGAGAAGGTGCTTTACTCAGCATTTCACGACTTTCATTTTGAACTTTTGCACGATACTGTTGCACAAAACTAAGGTAGAACGGATGCAAAGTTGGTTGTTGGGCACTTAAAGCCGGGTTACCTGTGCTCAAGGTGAGCGTTACATTTTTCCAATCCATGCCGGTTTGTTGTCGCAATTCAGCTTTATAATTGAGGTCGATGGTACCATCTGATTTTGTTCGCAGATCATAGGAAGGTAACCATGCTGCACGATCCACATAAAAGCTAACAGAAATTTTTGTGTTGGTTTGAATTTCAGCATAAGCCATTACTACAATTGTAGAAATAGACTCTTTCACCGGTACTTGTCCGGATTGGTTAATTTTATTCAGATCTTGAATTCTTTTTTCCATTACAAGCCTGGATTCATTTTTATAATAAAGCTTCTTTTTAATTGTCGTGCTTTCATTGCTGATATCAGTGAGTCGTGCACGAAGAAAAGCGATTCCTTCTTTAAACATTTCCAGTGTGTCACGTAACGATTCCCCTTTCAGTAAGCGGTTATTAAGTAAAATATTTTTCTCTGTGGCAAGTGATTGTTGCTGTTCGTTTAACTCTTCAATTTCAAAGTTTAACATCACCAGCGAATCATTGACAATTTTGAGAGTCCTGTCAATTTGGTTTGGATTTTCCTTTTTAGGAATTTCATTGTAGCGTGTCTCGAATTTTACATCCATGATTGTGATGTTACCTTTCGCATTGGCCTGAAGCGAATTCGGATCCAGGGTAGGGGAGACACCTTCAAAAATAAATTGATTGATACCTGGAAGAGCTACAAAATCTGAGGTGCAGGTAAGTTGAGCTCCTCTTAAATAGACTGTAACTTTTGATACTGTTGCTTCTTCGCTTTTTACATTTTCACTGAACGCCGGTCCTGCCAGCAAAATACCCGTTAATAGTAACAGGTGAAGGATTTCTTTTTTCATAATTTATGGAATTTTTCTTCTGGATGCAGATCAAGAAGTAATTCCATAAACAGGAATTCTGGTTTATTGTATTAGCAATCTTCCGGAATAATGAATGTTTTTTCCGGAAACTTCAAGGAAGTACAAACCAGCAGGCCAATTCTTCACACGAATCATTTCCTCAGCCGAATAAGATTCAAAAAACACCCTGCCTTCAGCATCAAATATTCTTACGTATTCAACCTTATTAATTTCCGGAATTCCCAATCGAATGAAATCGCTTCCAGGGTTTGGATGAATCAGAATTTGTCTGCTTTCGGTTTCTTCGATGCTAAGAAGATTTACATAATAGACATGAAAAAGAAGGGTGTCTATAAGTGCTCCTCCTGATCTGGCTTGTGGCCAAACGACCACGATATTATCTCCATCGTCATAGTGAACAGAATTAAACAAATAGGATGGAGGATTCCTGATAACGGAATCGCCGGGGGCGAGGAGGGTTCCTGATATACTGTCAAGGTATAGAGTATCTGTTATTCCGGGTCCGGCAGAAAGAAGCACATCTACTTCGCCCTGAAACAACAGGTTGCCGGTATTTTTTATAGTGATTAATATGTTATTATAAGGGGTACCCGAAAATGCGGTATCGGGCGATATGCCCGGGAAGTTATCCAGGGCAGTGATGGTAAGCCTTGCCTGCGAAAAAGCTCCGGGCGCAAGTAAAATGAAAAAGCTTAGCAGGTATAATTTTAATACTTTCATAGGTACAGGTATAAGTATATCAAATGTATACAAATGCTTGCTAATTATGAATTTATTTTATAATTTTCTTACCTATTCAAATTGATATGAATGTACTCAATTCTATAGTAAGTGGCCTGACCAAAGAAGAGGTTCGCTTTTTTAAACTCTGGCTTGAACGGAGTTATGATCGTAATGATCGTTTAGATAAGCTATTGTTTGATTATATGCGGAAGTCCGGTGATCGATATGATGAGGAAAAAATATTTCTCAAATTGTATGGTAAAGGATCAAAGAATTCCTTTTATCGTTTAAGAAACCGTTTATTAACTGAGTTGAATAAGAGTCTGATGATTCAGCATTTTGATGATGATGACAACAACTACACCCTGCACCTGCTCGGCCTGGCAAAACATTTCCTCAGCAGGAATCATCATGCCTCTCATTATTATCTGCGTAAAGCCGAATCACTTGCAATACGTACGGAGAATTTTGAATTGCTTGATATAATCTACAGTGATTTCATTCGTATCTCTCATGATATCCTCACCGTTGATCCTGAAGTCTATGTTCAAAAGCGAAGAGAAAATCAGAAGCAAATCCGACAACTCAGAGCCATCGATGACATTCTGGCTGTATTGACATACAAAATGAAAGTCACTCAGAATTATTCTTCGACAGACAACCCCATACTTCCTCTACTCCAGGATATCGTAAAGTCATACTCTCATGACAAGGAGCTAAGTAAAAGTCCAAAGCTTCGATTTAAAATCTATCACTCCGTCACCCAGATTCTGTTGCAAAAAAGAGATTACAAGGCATTGGAGGACTACCTGCTCATTACATACAATGAATTTGTGAGCGAGAATTTGTTTCAGCGCTCAAACCACGACATGAAATTGCAGATTCTTGTCTATCTTATTAACTCCTTATTTAAGAACAAGAAGTTAAAGGAGTCACTTGCTTACACAGAGACCTTGAAGGAGGCGATGCAGGAACACCATGGATTTCTACATGCTAAGTTTCTTTTCTTTTATTATAATTCACTGGTGATTAATTATTCTAGACTGAATCGGGATAAGGCTATTGAAATTCTTCAGGAGATGAAGACAAATAAAATAATACTTGCGGATTTATTTCATGAAATGTTCGTCTACCTTAATCTATCCGTATCTTATTTCGATAAAAAGGAATTTCACCTTTCCATACGGAACCTGAATAGTTTATTTCTGTCGGAAGGCTACAAGCAAACTGACAGTTCTCTGAGATTTAAAATTGCCGTTGCAGAGTTATTGATCAGGTATGAGCTGAATGATTTTGATATACTGGAATCAAAAATTCGGCATATTCAAAAAGACTATCTCCGGCAAATCGCTGATCCCGGAAATGGGAGGGAAGCGCTGGTGATTCAAGTAATAGAAAGATTAATGGATCCCGGGTCTCTCAAGAAAGACACTCAACTAATGAATAAAATTAAAAAAGTATTCTTAAGTGATGAAAAAAGCGAAAGTGGTGACGCGGAGATTTTGAATTACAGGAATTGGTTAGAGGGAAAGCTTAATAAATAATAGGTTAGTCATGTATATGGCCCTTCAGTTCGATTAATTTTTTTGTAAGATTAAGTACTTTCCTCCAGGATGTGGTACCACTATCATTTGTATTAAATGAGTTCGAAACACGGTTTAGTTTGAAGCTATTCATCTTGTTCCTTTTAATTGCCACGAATGCACGAATATTGCTTTGTCACGATGTCGGGAGGATTTGATCATGACAACTATTGTCGTGTTACTCAACCAAAATAGTTTATTTCACGAATACAATGTAAAGATTTTCCGGGGAGTACAATTCAAGCAACCCGCAACAAAGACTACAATCGAGCTATCTACTAAATTTTTCGTGTTTTTCATTTGAATAACTTGTTCGGGCAAATGGTTTATTAAAGGATCATAATCACTTGAAGGAGTGCAGTTGAATTCGTGCATTCGTGGCAATATGGAAGTTGAAGGTGTCACTGAAATTGAATGTGATCGGTTTTTGATTTTTATCAAAACAGGCTAAGGGAAGCACTGGTGATTCAAGTAATAGAAAGATTAATGGATCCCGGGTCTCTCAAGATTAATTGCCACGAATGCACGAATATTGCTTTGTCACGATGTCGGGAGGATTTGATCATGACAACTATTGTCGTGTTACTCAACCAAAATAGTTTATTTCACGAATACAATGTAAAGATTTTCCGGGGAGTACAATTCAAGCAACTCGCAACAAAGACTGCAATCGAGCCAGCGACTCAATTTTTCGTGTTTTTCATTTGAATAACTTGTTCGGGCGAATGGTTTATTAACGGGTCATAATCACATAGAGGAGTGCAGTTGAATTCGTATTCGTGGCAATATGGAAGTTGAAGGCGTCACAGACATAGAATACGACCAGTGTTTGATTTTTATCAAAACAGGCCACCGGAAGTATATATTTCATCCAAATTATTTAATTTCCTCTCAAACCCTTGCAAGAATTATTTTTAAATCTGCTTTTAAGTTTTACCGGTTTGAAAAGTGAGGTAGTTATATAATATGTAAGATGAATATTTGTATAAACATACCAATCTTTATTTGTTGGATTGCCTCGTTGACTGAAAGTCGGTTTTCCTTGAGGTGCATCCGGATCATTGGATGGGTCAGCTAAATAGGCTGCCACCGGTCCTTCAGCAAGCGTCAATTGTTGTTTGTCGGGATACACCGTGCTGACGTCATCCAGATAGTCAGTAAATGTTTTGCGCAAACCAAGCTCAGCACCAATGTCAAAATTTTTGTTCAGTTTAAATGTAAACCCAACTCCAAATGGAATTGAGAATTGATAAAGTGAATAGGGCGCGGGATAATTACCACTCAGGTATTGTCCTTCAGTTCCTATCTTTTGCAACTCATAAGCTTGGCCATTCACATTACGTTTAGGATTAAATTGAAAATATGCTATGCCTGCGAATAAATAGGGAGCGATTAAATTTCTTCGAGTGAAACCGCGCTTTCTGCTTTGAAGGGAATACAACAAATGAAGTCCGGCTTCATTGATATCGGAGTAGAAACTTAAGTTACGGTATTGATTACCGCTAAAATTGACGCCGCTGCCATCGCTTGCGGAAATTTGTCCATGGAATATGGCAATCTTCATGTGTAGTCGCGGCCTGAATAAAAATACAGCATGTGCTCCAAAACCCGGTCGTGTAAAAGGTAAGGTGAAATTATCATCAAGATCTCCGACATAGTTTGATGCTCCCGCACTGATTCCAAAGCCGATCATTCCTCTTTGTTCCTGTGCATGGACTTTCGAGTAAAGAACCAGCAGTAATAGAATAAGAAGAGTTGATTTTAACATAAAACAGATTTGTATCTGAAAGAAAAACTATTCTTCCAACCGAGCGAATTCATAGCCTTGTTTTTTGAAATGTTCCAATACACCCGGAAGAGCAATGCGTAATCTCTTCTCCGCTTTAAGGCTATCATGGAAAACGACAATAGATCCTTTTTGAGTTTCCCGTAATACTGTTTGAAGACATTTATCTGGGCTTATGGTGGCATCATAATCTTTGCTGAGCACATCCCACATCATCAATTTATATTTTTGTCTTAAATGTTTAATCTGTGAAGGTTTGATTTTTCCATAAGGCGGCCGAAACAAATGGGAGTGTACATATTTACCGCACTCCTCAATATCCTGATAGTAATTCATGTTTTTTACATTCCATCCATTCAGGTGATGGTGAGTATGGTTTCCAGTTTGATGTCCTTGTTCAACCACAGCCCGATAAATCTCAGGATGCTTGAGTACATTATTTCCAATACAGAAAAAAGTCGCTTTTGCATTGTATTTAGCAAGGGTCTCTAAAACCCATGGTGTAACCACCGGAATCGGGCCATCGTCAAAGGTGAGATAAATAATCTTTTCAACTCCTGACATCCGCCAGGTGAGTGAAGGAAAAAGTTTCTGAATAAGCAAAGGGGTTTTCACAATGTATTATTGAATTGTTCAGGAGAGTGGAGTTCTCCGCTAAGATACAAAGGACTTCGGTAATTGAACCACCGGATTCATGAGTTTATGCTTACGGTACTTTTTAATAGTAGAACAATCTATTGCTTAAGCTGATTTAAACTGATCTTAAAAAGATAAAAAAAAATCATGCCTGCACAGACATGATTTTTTATACCGGATATTATTTTGATCAGATTCCTGATTTCTGAGCCATATCCATGAATTGTTTCTCGACTTTATCAGACAGCTCTTTTTGGCGGGTTTGTTTCAGGGTATTGGACATGGCTTGTAGTATATACAAAGCCTGACTCATATCCTGTTCCACATACTTAAAGTATTTGGTTCCTTTGAGCGAGAGGTAGTAATTCAGATTATCATGGTATATGTCAGCGATGCGTTCCGAGATGGCATTAGCTTTCACAATGAGTTCTTTATTGTTGGCTATTTCTGTATCGTTAAATGCAAGCGTATCTTGTTGATTGAGATCATTGCCGGCACGGTAATACAGCTCCGCTATCTTTGTCATGAAATAGTTATAGGGTACAGTTTTGTCAGGCATTTCTTTAATACATCTGTCAAGAACTGCAACCGCGGAATCCTTTTTACCTTCCCGTAAAAGTTCCTCCGCAAGTCTCGAAAAATTAATCCGGAAATTGGTAGTCATACGAAGATTATTTTCGTTGAGGTATACACTTTCCACATTCATGTTTCCAAAAACAAACTTATTCATGACGTTATTATACATCACATCAGTTTCAACACGGCCCGGAACAATTTCATTTGTTGTATTGCTGAGAAGTGGAACGATGCGGTAAGTCAGACCTTCCAATTGGAAATAGGGTTCAAGGTTAAGGTAGTTGTCCGATCCGACAGTGGTAGCAAAGTACACCGGTCGTTTCCAGTGGTTGTTTGCAAGAATGTTTAGGATCATCAGATCGTTTTTCATGAGGTAGCTTCCGTCAAGTGTCCATTCCATTGCTTTCACAATATTTCCGGCATTCTTCAGATTCACCACACCATTTGCCATTACTTCTGCTGAGTCAACAGTTAAGCGAATTTTTCTTGTTGGAAAATAATTAATCTCTTCACCTGTATTAGTACGGGCTTTTGATTGAGCATCATCGCTTCCCATGAAATCCACCAGCTCTTTCAGTTCTACCGGTTCTTTCAGGCCGCGGTCATAATATGGAATGTAATCGCGTCGTCCTAATTGATATTTATCAGGCGTCCAGGATATATTGATCGGTTCCGAATCGTAATATTTCCGGCTAAGCTGATTAATATACCAATCGGTATTTAGCAGGCTTAGGTTTACAACACGAACATCTGTTCTAACATTTTCTACCTCCTGAGCATACCAGAGAGGGAAGGTATCGTTATCACCATTAGTGAAAAGAATCGCATTTCGTTCGCATGAATTTAAATAGTCTGTAGCGAAATCTCTTGAAGTGTAGCATTTCGACCGGTCATGATCATCCCAACCGTCTTTTGCCAATACAGCAGGAACAGCGGCTGTGCATAATACGGTTGCCATCAGTGCGGAAACTGTAGCCGGTAATTTTTTACGCAACAATTCGAACAGTCCGAGTACACCGATGCCGATCCAAATCGCGAAGGCATAATAAGACCCCGCATAGGCATAATCCCGTTCACGCGGTTGCAGTGGTGTTCCATTCAGGTAGATTACAATCGCAATACCTGTGAAGAAGAATAATAACATGACTACCCATGCATCCTTTTTATCCTTTGAATAGTGATAAAACATTCCTACTAATCCCAATATAAATGGGAGCATGAAAAACAGATTTCGACCCCGGTTGATGAGCAAACTTTCCGGGAGCTTATCCTGAGGACCCAGTCGCATCTCATCGATAAATTTTATACCGGTGAGCCAGTTTCCCTTGGTAATACCTCCCGGACCTTGCAAATCATTTTGGCGACCGGAAAAATTCCACATGAAATATCTCCAGTACATTTCGATTACCTGATATTGTACAAAGAAACCGACATTATCTCCGAAGCTTGGAGTGCGGTCTCCTTTTATATCTGCCCATTTTTTATATTCGTTGATATGATTTTGCTGACTGCTCCACATACGCGGGAATACGGTTGTTTTACTTGGTTCATACTCCGCGGTAATTTTTTTACCTGATTCAACATATTTGTCAACGCCGTCAATTTTAGCATAATTCATTGATCCTTCGTTCTGCGCTACGACTTTGGCATTATAGTATTGTCCAAAGAAGAGAGGCCGTTCTCCGTACTGTTCACGTTTGAGATAAGAGATGAAACTGAATACATTTTCAGGATCATTCTCATCAAGAGGAGGATTAGCGGAAGACCGGATTACAATTTGGGCGAAGGAACTGTAGCCAATAAGAATGAAGGTGCAACAAAGAATTGCGGTATTGAGAATTGGATGATTATGTTTTTTAGTATAACGTAGTCCCCATATAATTGCACCAACAATCAACAATCCGTAAAAAATAATTCCGGAGCCGAAAGGCAGTCCGAAAGTATTGACGAATAACAGATCAAAGGATCCTGCCAGAGAGATTACCCCGACGATAATTCCATATTGTATAAAGCCAAGAATAGCGACACTTAGCGCGGCGGTATAAAAAATTCCTTTTTTAGTGATTGGATATTTTCTGAAATAATAAACAAAGGCAAGTGCAGGAATAGTAAGGAGGTTCAATAAGTGAACTCCAATACTCAAGCCCATCAGATAAGCTATCAGAATAAGCCAACGAAGATTATGAGGTTCATCAGCGACATTTTCCCATTTAAATATTACCCAGAATACGATAGCTGTAAAGAATGATGAGCTGGCATAAACCTCCCCTTCCACAGCGGAGAACCAGAAAGAATCAGTAAAAGTATATGCGACAGCACCAACAAATCCTGCTCCCATGACAGCAAGAATTTTGTCCATGGAGGCTTCACCTTTTCCAATGATCATTTTTTTAGATAAGGCAGTGATGGTCCAGAACAAGAACAATACTGTGAATGCACTCATCAAGGCAGACATAGTATTTACCATGATGGGCACTTGTGCAACATTTTCTCCTGCAAAGAGGATGAAAATTCTGGCCAGCATTAGGAACAATGGCGCACCGGGAGGGTGACCAACTTCCAGCTTATGAGCGGTAGCGATAAACTCACCACAATCCCAAAAGCTTCCGGTTGGCTCTATTGTGCTGATAAATACATAAGAAGCTATGAAAAAAGTGATCCAACCGATGAGGTTGTTGATACGTTGGTAATTCATAATTTGGCTAAAAATTGGAATGCTTGCGAAGGTATAAAATAATTGAAATTGACCTCATATACCACATTCATTAGGAGTACGAAATATAAAATCATGAAGCCTGCATGAGACCTGCTTATACCGTCCGGGTTTTTCGAAAAAAAAAAGAATTCCGGTATAAACCCATTTTAAATTTTATAAGCTCAGAATTTGGTAAAATGACGGAAAAAGCAATTTATACAGCAAATTTTAATCATTTCTTAGATAATATTTTAATCAAATGCTTGAGTCTGAGGACACTGCAAATTGTTGATAAATTTTAATTTTTCTTAGACAATTTGAGGTGTCGATTTTCTTCAATTTTTGGGGACACCGTTGTTTTAATGATGAATTTACGCTCTTTTTTCAAATCTGAACCTAATGTGAACACAACAAGTGTAAGAGAATCATGTAATTAGATTACTTATATATTTGCCCGGCTTTAAATTGCATGATAAGCTCCTTCGAGGGGAAGGAAATAAATCATCGAAATAAATAATATGGGGAACACAATACATTGCGGTCTCAATAAGATCGTTTTAATATTTTTTATAATTAGTGTCAGTGCAATGAAATCGTCGGCCATCAATCCTACCGTAGTTGCAACGATGCCATCAACAATTTTTGAAACATCCGGACTAGCCATTTCAGGTCAATCAGGTTTTTGGACTCATAATGATGGGTATGGAGATGAGAGATTGTTCAATGTCGGTATGAATGGTGCAATAACCAGAACAGTCGATGTGTTGGGAACAGTGAACCAGGATTGGGAAGACCTTGCTCAGGATGTGAATAGGACAACTTTGTTTATCGGGGATTTTGGAAACAATGCTAATGATCGTACAAATTTGAGGATCTACAAGATACCTCATCCCTCAAACTTCGGTGGCTCAAGTGTTACGGCTGAGGTCATTCACTTTACTTATCCGGATCAGAAAACTTTTCCTGCAGAATGGATGAATTATGATGCGGAAGGTTTCTTTCATTTCCAGAGTAAATTGTACCTCTTCACCAAACCTGTGGGGAATGCCATTGGGTATTCAAAGATGTACAGTCTGCCCGACCAGCCCGGTACATATATTGCGACATTGGTAGACAGTTTTTATTCAGCCGACAGACCAACTGCGGCCGATATTAGTCAGGATGGAAAAAATGTTATCATCATGTCTAATTCAAGAATACACTTATTTCGAAATTTCACAGGAGATAATTTTTTCGGAGGACAATACACTCTTATTACTATGGGCGGAGGCTGGACTCAAAAAGAAGCGATCAGCTTCTCAAGTAATAATGAAGTATTCATTACTGATGAAGATACAGGTAATGGCCCTACCTTGTATTATGTTGATTTAAGTCCGTGGATACCAATGGCTACAACTGGAATTTCTAATACCAATGTTTCAGCGGATTTTAATATATATCCAAATCCAGCTGACGCTTATTTTACTTCTAAGTTCACAGGCGCTTCTATTTCCGGCAGTGAAATAAAATTATTTGATCTGACAGGAAAGGTAGTTCGTGAGGTAGCGGGAGGAGAAGGCGTAGCATCTTTGCGCATGGAGACAGCGAATTTGCCTGCAGGTGTATATTTTTATAAATTATTCGCTGACAATCGTGAGATCAAGACGGCACGTATCGTAATCACACACTGATAGATTTAGCAGTAAGCTCATAAAAAGATTCGTTGCATCTGTTAGGTCAGGTTCAACGAATTTTGCATTTAGGCCTGAACTAACGCAAAGCCATTAAGCATTTTCTTTTACATTTGGCCTTCGTTAACCAAGCTAAGCAGAAATTTATGAGTTCCCATGAACGTGCCCAGCACGATGACGCCAACAATGTAACCTATCAGCGGTGTCAGTTTGCCTATGAGTTTGCCATCCCATACATTCAAGGAAAAAAGGTCTTGGATGTTGGCTGTGGAAATGCCTATGGTACAGCCTTAATGGCCCAAACAGCAAAGGAGATCGTTGGCCTTGATTATGATTTGAATACTGTAGAAGCCAACAAATCAACCTACAAATCGATCAATAATATCACATTCAAGCAATCCTCAATACCGCCCATACCCTATGAGGATGGCTCTTTTGATGTTATTACTGCATTTCAATTTATTGAACATATTGAAGCAAGAAAAGAGTTTTTAAAAGAATGTCTGCGCGTTTTAAAACACGGTGGCACCTTGCTTGTCACGACACCTAATGTAAAAAAATCTTTGGCGAGGAATCCTTTTCATGTCCATGAGTACAGCTTCTCTGAGATGAATGAGGAATTGAAATCATTGGGAGCAAGTTTTGAATTGCATGGATTAAACGGAAATGAATCGGTGAATCAATATTATGCCGAGAATGGAAAGTTTGTTCGAATGATTCTCAAGTGGGATATTTTCAAATTACATCAGCGCTTACCTGCCGGATTGCTCACTAAGCCCTACAATCTGATTACCAACCTAATGAGAAATCGATTGAAGCAGAGCGTGACACAGACCACAGGAATTACCAGCAAAGACTTTTTTCTTCAAAGGGAATCACTGGATTCATGCTGGGATATTTATCTTATCGCAAGAAAGTGAAACCACTGGTAATGATACCATTAAGAACATTGCAAAAGCCTTGGCTTTCCTAATATAGAACACGATAAAGTGCAATTTTCAGGGCAAAATTGCATTTCATCTATTGTAAACCAGTTTGATTTATTTACCTTTGCCGTCCGAAAATTGACCTATGGTGTAACTGGCAACACGTCTGATTTTGGTTCAGAAGAGTCTAGGTTCGAGCCCTAGTAGGTCAACTTTTTGTGTAAAGTCGCCTTGTAAATTAATCATTTACAGGGCGATTTTTTTTAGGGAATTGAATCTTTAATCCAGATTTAGTAAAATAGAATAGATAACTTCCCTCCATCTTGCCGCACCTGCAACAATTACCGTTGGTTCTATGAACCGGAAGAAATTAAGTGGATTCTAAAATTAGGTTTTTAGAGCTTCTCCTTGACAATAATTTCTAGGATTCCCCGTTCACAGCATTAGGCTGTTCATAATTCCTCTGAGAAAACAGATTAAATGGTGACGGCTGTGGTTAGGTTTATACACCCATTCAAAGTTCACCATCAAATATTAAATTTATAAAAAGTGCTGATATTCACTGTGTTAAGAAGCGTTCATTTACCCTCAAATGTAAGATGTTAACCAACTATTTCACTGAAATGTAATTTACTTTTCGTATTATTGATAAAAGTTATTAATAAGTATGGGCTTTTTGTAATTTTGCAACTCCTTTCTAAGGGGCATAGTGTTTGATTAAATGCAAAGTAATATTCTGGCAAGGTAAATCAATTACTAAAAACTGTCACTCATGGATGAACTAAAAGAATTATTGAAAACCATCAGGTTTGAAAAATTCATTGTGCGTGATTCTGCATTGCAAGAGTTAGAACCGGAAGAAATAATTCTTGAACCGGTATTCGTAAACAATGATGAAAAATCTGAATCAAAAGATTTGACCAGCTCCACTGCGAAGGAGTTGGCTGACATAGCTATTTTCGGATAATGCTGTTTTTTTATTCTCTACCTTAGCGAAATGCCTGATCGCAAGGTTTACATTTCCGAAGAAGAAATCTTATTTCTATCCGATAAGGTAAACAAAGAAAAATTCCTCAAGAGGCAAAAGGAATTTTCTTTTTGGACTAATTCTTTTATTACAGCCGCTAAAGGAAAAAATATTTTTCCTGTTAACGCCCGGCTTCTGCAAGACATGAATGTAGAAGAAATGGCACTTTATCTAAATTACTTCTACTGGCAAATGATAGAAGAATTTGTAAAGAAAGTTTTACGCGATGGCACTAATGGCGATATAAGAATCAACCACTATAAAATTGCGGCAACAATCGAATTTATCGTAATGAAATACCTTCCGTTTGAAGACGATAAAGGCATCCCTCTCAAAGATCTCAATGCCGATTTTGCTTTTCATATTGCTTTGCAGATTCTTTTCTCATGGAATTTGGAAAAAGACAAAATTGATTCATTGGCCATAAAAGAACTTCTTACTGATAACAAGCCAACGCTGGATTTTATTGAAGAACACAAAACATGGTTGAGGCATTATAGCATAGCTAATCAATTCATTATCCTTTCTAATATGCAAACCCTGCGACTTTTCCATTACTGGTTTCGTGACCCAAAAGGTAATGAGTTTGGTGCACATTAATAAATTGAGTTACACAAATTTCAGCTCCGTTTCCGACCGGATAATCCAAGTATCCTAACTACTAAATTCCCCTTCGTTTGAAAAAGTAAATTTCCTTGATTTAGCTTCAATTACTCAGTATTTTTCCGGAATATAATAGTCAATGCTAAACGGAAAAAGGTGGTCAAGTAATCCGGATTATCCATTTATCTTTGCACACAATAAAACTAAAATCTGCTATGAAAACAAAACTAAATTTAATTTATGTCATTATTTTCTTTGTAAATTTTCAATTGATTGGGCAGATACCTGATGGTGGGTTTAATAATTGGACGACAAATTCCATTGGCCGGCTAGACCTTCAAGATTGGACAACTGATAACCTAAACTTTTCGGCACCCACTGTGCTTCAGGATTTGGGTCAATCAGGAAGTGGTTTTTCTGCTAAACTCGTATCGGTGTTTGATTCTTCTGTCGGTTACTTTCAGGGAGGATTATTGCAATTGCTTCAAGTTCCATATTCAGGTTCAATCAGACCGAATGCGTTACAAGGTTATTGGAAGACGTATAATCCAGCAAATACGGATGCTGTATTCGGAGAGGTTCTCCTCTATAATTCCAGCCTTGTGGAAATCGGCTCAGGTGTAAACCAGACTCCTTTTGCCGGATCAATAAATTCATGGACTCAATTTTCTATGCCACTTACTTACACAAGCTCTGATTCGGTAGCCTTTTATTCCATAAATATTACATGGAATAACTTTAGCTGGGATACTACCGGTTATGCAATTATTGATGATATACATTTTGATGTAAGTACAGGAATATCGAAACCCTCAAATAATTTATCCGGAATTAAAATATCAGATATAAATGATGGCTATTTCAAAATCGCTAGCACAACTAATTGCTGGGACAATTTCACAGTTCAGGTGTTCGATCTGGGTGGAAAAGAAATGCTCAACAAATACACAACTGTTGAAAGAAATGAACACTCCGAAGCCATTTTAAACCTATCACAAATGGAGACAGGAATTTACTTCTGTAGAGTTTTTAATCTTTCAGAGTATAAGACATTCAAATTAATAAGACGTTAAATACGGAGTATGCCTTCCACGATTTTAGCCCTGTAAACGACCGTTTGTATGGCAATAGCACTGTTTATTTAACAATTTCCATTTTTTCCCCACTAACCCCGGTACTTTGACGGAGTAAATAGGCTGTTTCGTCAAGTTTGATTGATATTTTGTGTTGCTACAGCCATTTTGGATACTCTCTAAACTATCCGGTATCCCTTATGCATAGTAAAAATTTATCAGGAAGATCAACTTTATGCAGGTCAGTTTTTGTCCTTTTCATTTTTTTTAGTTCAGCGGTGAATCTGTCAAGTGCCCAGGTACTGATTAATGAAATACAGTCTTCAAACATAAGTACGGTCCGGGATCAATTTGGCGAGTTCGATGATTGGATAGAACTTTATAATGCCGGAAATACCACAATTAATTTGAGTGGTTATAGTCTGACGGATGATGCAACTAAACCATTGCTTTTTCAATTTCCGGATATCAGTTTAGCTCCGCAATCTTATCTTCTTGTTTTTGCTGCGGATACTAACATGACTGACGTAAATTCACATTGGGAGACTGCTGTCAATTCGAACAGCAATTGGAGTTACAGAGCTAATACATCAAGTCCGCCCGATACGAATTGGAGAAATTTATCATTTACCGGTAACTGGTCTTCAGGAACAGGTGGTATTGGATTTGGCGATGGAGATGATGGGACCCTGGTTTCAACTTGCGTGTCGGTTTACTCGCGCAAAACATTTTCTATCATCGACACTTCAAAGATCAGGGCCGCTATTCTGAATGTTGATTACGATGATGCATTTGTCGCGTACCTCAACGGTGTAGAAATTGCCCGTGCAAATATAGGGTCACCCGGGCTGAGACCTGCATGGAACGCCCTGGCATCAGCTGCTCATGAAGCTGCGATGTATCAAGGTGGCAATCCGGATTCTTTTTATCTGGGTAGAAATTTTTTGATGCCACTTTTAAAAAATGGAATAAATGTTTTGGCACTTGAAGTACACAATCAAAGTACAACGAACAGTGATCTGACTTGCAGATCATGGCTAAGTTTTCAGGTTACTAACGATGTGAATTTCTTTGGTTCTGTACCTGCTTTTTTCAAAACGCCCTCGAACCAGTTTTTGCACGCCGGGTTTAAATTGAGCCGTACCGGAGAAACAGTTTATTTATTGAATGGCGACGGGAGTATTATCGATCAAAAATATTCAGGTGCCATAGAATCTGATAATTCCATTGGTAGAAATCCAGATGGAAGTTCAAACTGGTGTTTGTTCGGAAGTCCGAGTGCAGGCGAGAGTAATAATTCATCCTCTTGTGCTGCTGGCTATACTTCCAGCCCGGTGTTTTCACTGATCGGAGGATTTTATTCTACAGGGCAATTATTGAGTCTGTCAACAAGCTATGCCGGCGGACAAATTCGGTATACGATTGATGGCACTGATGTAAGTGGTTCTTCTTCTCTCTATACCGGTGCTATACATATTGATACAACACAAACAATCCGTGCCGCTGTATTTGCCGCGAATGTTTTATCAGGTCCTTCCATAACAAACACCTATTTTATCGGAGAACAAGCAAGACTGCCCGTTTTTTCACTAACTACTGATCCTAAAAATCTATGGGATTATAATACCGGAATATTTGTCAAGGGTCCTAATGCGGGAACGAGTAATCCATACTGGGGAGCCAACTTCTGGCAGGACTGGGAGAAACCAGTTACTTTGGAATATTTTGATCGGTCAAAGAACCGTGCTTTTCGTTTTAATTCAGGGATGAAAATTACCGGAGGATGGTCACGCAGCGCGCCTCAGAAAAGTATGGAGATTATGTTGGGTGATCGATACGGTCAATCGAAATTGAACTATGCATTGGAAGAATCAGTAAAGCCATGGCTGGACAAATGGGATGATTTTATTCTCCATAATACCGGAAATGACAGGAATCTTTGTAAGATGCGTGACCCTTTGATGAATCGTCTTTTAAAAGGAACTCATAATGATTACCTGGCTTATGAACCTTGTCTTGTCTTTATTAATGGTCAAAACTGGGGAGTATATTATATCCGTGAGAATGACGACCACCATTGGATCGAAAGCAACTATGGCTATAAGAAGGAGGAAGTTGATTTACTGAAAGAAAGTTATTTCTATTCCGGTATAGAGGTAAAAAAGGGCAGCGATTCGGCATTCTTCGCTATGTATGAGTATGCAATGGGAACTTCATCTTCTGATCCCTCCTTTTATTCCTCAATGTCATCCTTTATTGATCTGGAGAATATGGCCGATTATTTTATCGCGGAAACCTATTACCCTAATGATGACTGGATGGGGGGGAGCAACAATAATTTAAAACTTTGGAGACCACGAAAAGAAGGAGGAAAATTTCGTTATCTAATTTATGATCTTGATTTTGGATTGGGGTATAGTGGTACTGTTACGAATAATATGCTAGCAATAGCACGCAATGCGTCACCACATAATTATAACTCTGATCTTTTTAAGGTACTGACAAATAACGCTACCTATAAACGATATTTTATTAATCGTTATGCGGATCTGATGAATACCATATTTTTACCTTCAAGTATCGAGGCGATGGTGAATCTCTATCGTGATTCCATTAAACATGATATGCATTATCAATGGGAAGCCTGGGGCGGTGATTCGGCTAATTGGGTGAGTAAAATTAATAGCATGGTCACCTTTGCAAACCAACGTCCTGCCAATTCCCGAAATTTCGTGCAGAGTGAATTTGGTTTAAGCGGACAGGTTACTTTGACGATACAGGCTCAGCCTGCAGGAGCAGGTAGAATTCAGATTAGTACAATTACACCGGAAAGTCTTCCATGGACAGGTGTTTATTTTAACGGAAATCCGGTCACTATCACTGCGATTCCAAATCCCGGTTATTCCTTTGACCACTGGAAATCAAATGTGGTCATCAATCAGAATAACTATAATCAATCGGCTACCATAAATTTTACCGGCAATGATGTGATCACTTGTTATTTCTCAGGATCAGAAGCACCTGTTGACATTTCTTATACTGAAGTGAATTATAATAGCAGTCACACTTCAGATGCGGGCGACTGGATTGAAATAAAAAACAATGCGGAGTATAGATTAAATTTAACAGGATGGAAATTCAGAGATGAAGATGATCAGCATGTGTTCGAGTTTCCTGTCGGGACTGTGCTGGATGCAGGAGCTTACATGGTGTTAGCCTCTGATCTCACAAAGTTCAATGAGAGATTTCCTTTGGTTCAGAATGTAGCAGGTGATTTTGGTTTTGATTTTTCCAATGGAGGAGAGGATTTGCGCCTCTTCAATCACAAGGATTCGCTCGTAAAGTCTGTTTATTATCAGGATCAATTGCCGTGGCCGGTTGCCGCTGATGGTCAGGGCTACACACTTGAAATTAAAAACAGTCATCAAAATGCCAATGATGGATCGAACTGGTTTGCCGGTTGTCTTGGCGGGTCTCCCGGTCGCCCTTACCAGGCACCAATTGTATCGCTGTCGGCTTCAGGAAGCGTTTCGTTTTGTCAAGGTGATAGTTTGGAATTACAAGCTTCATCAACTTCAAGTGCAAGCTTTCAGTGGAAGAAGGATAATTTGGAAATAAGTCAGGCTACGTTCTCCTCAGTTAACGTAGATGCAGCAGGAGTCTATCAGGTACTGGTAACTGATAATGGTTGTTCGGCGCTTTCGGATTCGATAAGGATCAACATCCTACCGATAGAACAGGTAACATCAACTACTTCTGCTCAGCGTTGTGATGCAGGATCAGTTGTATTAAGTGCAAATGGAACATCTGCTTTGAAATGGTTTGCCACACAAAATGGAGGAGTAGAATTGGCTACCGGTTCGGTATTTATAACTCCCGCGATTTCTCAAAGTACGGTGTATTATGTTGGAGCAAGTGGAACTTGTACAGGACCCCGGCTGTCTGTGGAGGCTATTGTACTTCCGGTTCACCAGACTCCTGTGGTTCATGATGCTGAGCGTTGCGGACCCGGTGATATTACTCTGACAGCGAGCGATACTGCTTCCATACGCTGGTATGATAGCCCGGTGGGAGGAACGATGCTTGGTAAAGGATCAGATTTGCTCATCTCAGCTTTGCAACAATCTTCAGTATTTTATGCTGAGGCGGGCAGTGTTTGTCCTTCTTCCCGAGTGGAGGTACATGCCGGTATCCTTGAAGTAACAGCAAATCCATCGGGTACAAACATGCAGCATTGTGGACCCGGTTCCCTGATGCTTACCGTGAATGATACTGTATCAATCAGATGGTATGATGCGGCAACCGGAGGAAATCTTCTTGAAACGGGAAATACATTTACGACACCTGTTATAAGTCAAACTACCACTTACTATGTGGAGGCGGGTGATATTTGTCCAAGTGAGCGAATAGATTTTCAGGCTGTCATCAGTCCAATTTCCGCGAATCCTATAGCTTCCGATGTTCATCGCTGCGGTTACGGAGTTGTTAGTCTTAGTGTTGTATCTACTGATCCTGTTAGTTGGTATGATACAATTGGTGGAACCTTATTATCCACAGGAAATTTCTTTAACAGCCCGACTTTAACAGAGTCAGAAACTTATTTTGTCCAGGCTGGAGTAAATTGTCCGAGCGGATGGGTGAGTGTGCAGGCAATATTAGATCCGGTTGCTTCTGATCCTGTTGTCATGAATGCGGAAAGGTGTGGTCCCGGTTCAGTAACACTTACTGAAACTGCGGGTACTCCGGTTTCATGGTATGATAGTCCGGGTGGAAATCTTTTAGCTACCGGTTCTTCGTTTATCAGTCCGATACTTTCCATGGATGCGATATATTATGCACGTGCAGGACAGGATTGTCCGAGCAATTTTGTTCCGTCTTTTATTAGCATACATGCTCTTCCGATTCCTGAATTGGGAAATGACACTCTGATCTCATCAGGAATGCAATTGACCTTGGATCCCGGTCAGGGTTTTGCAGCGTATAGCTGGTCTGATGGTAGTATTGCATCAACACTCAGCATTCAAACAGGAGGTATGTTTAGTGTTACTGTAACAGATTCTAATTCTTGTTCCGCAAGTGATTCTATCATAGTATTGTTGGGTACAGAATTGAAATCACAGTCACTGATCAAGGGTTTTGATTTATATCCGAATCCCGCGACAACACAGGTTAGCATTCAACTTAGTAATATTGGAAAATCAGGAGAGATCAGACTTATAGATGTTTCAGGAAGAATATTGAGGCGGAACATATTCAATGAGAATGACTCACTGATTCATCTTGATGTGAATGGCCTAACTCCGGGATTTTATCAATTGCAATACCTTTCAGAAGGAAAATTGTTAAGCAAATCTTTAATAATTCAATAGTGATAAATTTCGAATTGAAAATTTAGCCGAAGAGAATTGAAAAAACCTCTTCCACTTTAGAAACTGCAATCACTTCAATGGATTTAAAGCGTGATTTATCCAATCCTTTCAGGTTGTATTTACTGATTACAATTTGACTAAATCCCATTTTTTCGGCTTCACTGATACGATTTTCAATGCGGGTTACCGGGCGTATTTCTCCACTCAGTCCGACTTCCGCGGAAAATGCAAATTTAGGATTGATGGCAATATCTTCATTCGAAGAGAGTATGGCACAGATAACTGCAAGATCTATCGCGGGATCTTCCACTTTAATTCCTCCTGCGATATTCAGGAAGACATCCTTCGCTCCGAGTTTGAATCCGCAGCGTTTTTCCAGAACTGCCAGCAACATACTTAAACGTCGAAGATCGAAACCGGTTGATGAACGTTGGGGGGTACCATAAACCGCGGAACTCACTAATGCCTGAGTTTCGATAAGAAGCGGACGAACTCCCTCCATGGTGGCGGCAATGGCAACTCCGCTCAGCATTTCTTCTCGTTGCGCTATGAGTATTTCAGATGGATTGCTCACTTCTCGCAAACCTGCACCTTGCATCTCATATATTCCTAGCTCTGCTGTCGAACCAAAGCGATTTTTTATTGCACGGAGTACCCGGTAAACATGGTGACGGTCTCCTTCAAATTGAAGGACAGTATCTACCATGTGTTCAAGAATTTTAGGTCCCGCGATCATTCCATCTTTTGTAATGTGTCCTATCAAAAAGACAGGTGTTGAGGATTCTTTGGCAAAGCGAAGAAGTTCAGCAGTGCTTTCACGTATCTGAGAAACGCTTCCAGGAGATGATTCAATTTTACTGCTGAAAATTGTCTGGATCGAATCAATAATAAGTAAATCAGGATTTAATTCAGAGATCTGGTGAAAAATATTTTCGAGAGAAGTTTCAGTAAGAATGAAAAACCTTTCATTTTTCAATTGAACTCTGTCTGCCCGCATTTTGATCTGAAGTTCGCTTTCTTCTCCACTTACATAAAGGACAGTCTTATTCGTCAATTGCAGCGCGAGTTGAAGTAACAAAGTGGATTTACCAATGCCGGGTTCTCCACCCATTAATACTAAAGATCCCGGAACCAGTCCTCCTCCAAGTACCCGGTGAAGTTCTTTATCCGGAAGGTTGATTCTGCTTTCAGTATTTTCAGAGATCTCCTGAAGCAGTGTTGGTTTTGCTATTTTATCTTTTTTCGAGCTTGACTTTTTCCAGATAATTTTTTCTTCTTTCGCGACAACTTCTTCGACGAAAGTATTCCACTGTCCGCAGGATGGGCAACGACCTACCCATTTTGAGGATTGTACACCGCAATTCTGACAGAAGAAAGAAGTTTTAACTTTAGACATGTGATTTATTTCCGGGGATGAAATTAGAAATACTTTAGTGGAAGACCTATTTTTTTTTAAAAAAACCTTAAGAAATTATGTTCAATGTTAAAAAAAAAGCTATAAAATTTATTTCTGGAATTAATTACTTACCTCTGGAATGCGGTACTGCTATCATTTGTATTAAATGAGTTGGGAACTTAGTTTAGGGGGCCGCTTTTCACATCGTTCTTTTAATTGCCACGAATGCACGAATATTTTGGTGTCGCAATGTTTGGAGGTTTGTGATGATATTCAGCTATTGTCGTGTAACTTAGTCGAATTATGTAATTGCACGAAGAGAATGTAAAGGTGTTCCAGATACAATTCAATTCAAGCAACTCGCAAGGAAGACTAAAATTGTGCAAGCGACAATATTATTCGTGTATTTCTGTTGAATAATTTGTTCAGGTGAATTGCAGATTCCAAGCGTATAGTCGCTTTGTGTATTTAACTTGAATTCGTGCATTCGTAGCAATTAATAATAGTTGATGAGTGCCACAGACCTTGAATCGATCCGAATTTAATTCAAAACAATATAATTTCTGGAGGAAAGTACCTGATCCTATTAATTTAATCTGGAAATAAAAAAGTTACTTTCTCTTTTGGAATTCACGCTGAAGAATTCCGGTAGCACCATCATGATCAGTAGCAATTACTAGGTATTCATCATTCAATGTTACCACTTGCCATTTCCCGTTGAGCTCATCCAGTACTACTTTAAAATTATCAATTTTAACTTCAACTTTTAAAAGGCTTGTATTAACAGAATAAGTTGCAGTATCATAAGGAATCGGTTCCATGCCAAACCCCGATGCTTTATGACGGTACAATGTTCCTTCAGCAAAAACCCAGGTCTCATTAGCAGCTGTACGTGGAATCGGGAGAAGACTCCAGCTTCCTTTCAATTGTTCATTTACTTTACTTTCAGACTTGAAGTATTCAGTCTTGCCGCAAGACAATGATCCGATGACAAGTAGAGTCACGATCACCCATGAGAGAAAATATCTGGTTTTCATGGAGAGCTTTTTGTAAAGATATAAGAAAATCTGATACATAGAATGAGGATCCTGTCATTTCTGTGCATTTCTGATTTTTTGTTCGATCAAGGTAGTCGAGTATCCCGGTAGAAAGTCCAAAGTCATGATTTTTCCGGCTTTTGCTTTCACAATATCACCTCCGACAATGTCTTCTGGCTTATAATCTGCACCTTTTACCAGAACATCCGGTTGGACGATCTTGATTAATTCATACGGCGTTTCCTCGTCAAAAAATATCACGTTATCGACAAAATGTAGAGAAGCAATAATCATTGAACGCTGTTTTTCATCATTTATTGGCCGGTGAAGTCCTTTGATGTTGGATACTGATTTGTTCGTATTTAAACCTACCAGCAGTACATCCCCCAGGTCCGCGGCTTTGCATAAATAATCAATGTGTCCGAGGTGGAGAATATCAAAACATCCATTGGTAAAAACAATTTTCTTATCCATAAATCTCCACATTCCTAACTGGTGAATAAGGGTTTCTTGGTTAAGAATTTTCTTTTGAATAATATCAAACATGTTTTTCAGATAGTTTACGTTGTGAGAGGGTAAGCAGTATAAATGCTAAACCACCGAATAAAATTACGGTTAATGTTTGAGATGTATGCATAAGCGTCGCGAATGCCAGTCCATGTTCGTAGCTTATTCCGTACAAAATTAAGCCCTTTGAAACCAAAAGGTGGTATGCTCCAATTCCCCCTTGTACGGGAGCAGACATTCCCATACCACCTACGACTAAAACGAACAGCCCGGCTTCCAGATTTAAGCCGGAGGTTGCCGGTAATGCAAAGAAGCAGATGTAGGACATTAAAAAATACATGAGCCAGATAAGTAGCGTATGAAATATAAATGCTGCAGGACTTTTTAGCTTTCGTATTGATCGAAGTCCCTGGAGAATTCCTTTCAGCATGGAAGAAATTTTTTCCAGGATTCCCGGTTTTTTTGTCGATTCAGTTTTGGTGTTTTTCTTTATGCGCAATATTAATACAAACAGTAGTACAACAAGAATTAAGACGTAAAAGTAAGGAGATGTGGTCAAGCCCTGAAGCTTTTCTCCAACAGGATGAAAAAAATTCTCGTTAAGAAAATTTCCCAGCCTTTCATAAGTGATCATTGCTGTCGCGAGTATACATGCTAATAGACAAATCACGTCAAGAACACGTTCAACAATTACGGTACCTATAAGAAGGTCAAACGGAATTTTTCCTGATTTGCTTAGCGTTCCACACCTTGTAACTTCCCCCAGTCGGGGAATTGCAAGATTGGCAAGATAACCTATCATCAAGGCAATGGAAGTTTTATAAAGACTTGGTGAATAGCCGGAAGGTTTGATGAGCATGTTCCATCGGTGTGCCCTGCTTGCGAATGCAACTAAGGATGCAAGCACAGATAACAATACCCAGAAAATATTTGTGTCACGAAGTTCATTGAGAGTAGACCGAATATCAACACCCCGGAAAGCGAGCCATAAAAGTCCAAATCCCACCAGAAGAAGGAAGACGTACTTTAGAATAGAATAGATGTGGGAGTTCAAGAAATTTTTATTTGAAATTTGATTCTGAGAGGGAGGAAACGTTTTTCAATGGGATTAAGTGCTTGCTTCCGGAATGTGATACTGATATCATCTGTATTAAATGAGTCAGGAACTCAGTTTTGGTGCTTGCTTTTCATATTGTTTTTTTAATTGCCACGAATGCACGAATTTTTGTGGATGACCAAAGAATTAACTTCCCTCTTTGATTTCTGTCACACCACCGGAAATAATAAATTTCATCATGTCAGTCCCTGATGCATGTAGTGGTCGGATATTTTCCCGGGGCAGAATTATTAGTTCTCCGGCAAAGCTATAGGAAAATGGCAGATAAACAGCTACCATTTCTTTGCTCAATCCTATGTCCTCAAGATCTTCCTGGGTGATGAATCCAACCCTGTTGACATCACTATCACGTTCGAGACGGACAAGCACGGGTTTATTAAAACGGCGTTTTTCACCTACGAAGGCTTCCACCAGATCTTTGACTGAACCATAAATAAGTTTAACAAGTGGTGCTTTATCGATGATTACTTCCAGGTAAGAAAAGAAAGGATTTCGTATGTATTTCACACCGATATATCCTATGATACTGATTACTAAAAAAATGGTAAGTAATCCTAAGCCCGGAATTTCATATTGCGAAAACCCCGGTATTTTTATCGGGATCTGGAATGGCAGTAAGCTATCAACCCAAAGTATTGTTTTGATCAAAACCCAAATTGTGACGGTAACAGGGATTACAAAAAGTAATCCCTGAAAGAAGAACCCAAGTGCTTTTTTCATTCCGGTAATTTATCTCCTGCAAATATCCTGTTAATCGTTCATGCTTCGCGCCACGGTCAAACAGATTATTGAACAATCGATTCTGATTAACTTCTTTACTAAATTTAGATTCCTGTTACTTTACTTGTTAATTTACCTGATGCTTTTTAATATGCCTTTTTTTGCTTTCTAAAAGCTACTAAGCTGTTTAGCTGTGGATAAATGATTAGTTTTACAGTATTAATCTTCAAGCCATGTTCAGGACATTTCTTCTTGCTTTCTGCACTTTTTTCTGCTTATCCGGTTATGCACAAAAGGAAAGAACAATTGCTGAGAATGACAGTGCGCTGCTCATAACCAAAGATATCAAGCTGGATGAGTTAATCGAAAGGCAGAAGGAAGAGAATCTGGAAAACCAAAGTATGTCCGGATATCGGATCCAGATCTATTTTGGCGGAAACAGGCAAAAGGCCACCGAAATTAAAGTTGAATTCAGCAGCCAATATCCGGAAGTGTCTGCATACCTCACATACCAGCAGCCTAACTATAAGGTTCGTGTCGGAGATTATCGTTCTCGTTTTGAAGCCAGAAAACTATTGACTGAACTGGAAGGAAAATATCCTACCACTTTTGTCGTACCGGATGATGTACGGCTGCCTCCTTTGAAATAATTTTTAACAATAGGTTTCCAAAACAGAAAATTATGAAACCTGCATTTGATTTAGTTATACCGCCCAAGTTTTTCGAAAAATGAAACAAGTTCGGTATAGATGCAAGGTCAATTAAAATCCTTTTAGGCCAAAGTTCGTTTCACTTCCACCTGTTCGTATCCTTCGATGATGTCACCGGCTTGAATGTCGTTGAAATTATTGAGGCTTAATCCACATTCATATCCGGAGGAAACATCTTTTACATCATCCTTGAAACGTTTCAAAGAAGCCAGTTCACCACTAAAGACAACAATACCATCACGGACCACACGAACTTTTGTGTTCCTGCCAATCTTTCCATCCAGTACCATACATCCCGCGATGGTTCCTACTTTTGGTATTTTGAAAATTTCGCGGATCTCAATATTTCCTACTATTTTTTCCTGAAATTCAGGTGCAAGCATGCCTTCCATGGCGAGCTTCAGTTCATTGATAGCATTGTAAATGATGGAATAAAGACGAATTTCGATTTGTTCAGTCTCCGCGAGTTTCCGTGCATTTATCGAAGGACGAACCTGGAACCCGATGATGATAGCGTTAGATGCCGAAGCAAGCAGAACATCTGATTCGGTAATCTGTCCAACAGATTTATGAATGATATTGATTTGAATTTCCGGTGTGGAGAGTTTTAAAAGAGAATCTGCAAGAGCTTCAATGGATCCATCCACGTCACCTTTTACAATTACATTGAGTTCTTTGAAGTTTCCAATCGCCAAACGACGACCGATTTCATCGAGAGTAATGTGTTTGTGAGTACGGATACCCTGTTCACGTTGCAATTGTAAACGCTTATTAGCAATATCACGTGCTTCTCTCTCATCCTCCATTACATTGAACAAATCACCGGCTTGAGGAGCACCGGTCATACCAAGAACCTGAGCAGGCGAGGACGGCCCTGCTTCCTTAATTCTGAAACCACGTTCATTATAAAGAGCCTTTACCCGGCCAGAGTAACATCCTGCAAGCAGCACATCACCTACACGGAGAGTCCCTGTCTGAACAAGTACTGTCATCACATAGCCACGACCTTTATCAAGCATTGATTCGATCACGGTACCATTGGCACGGCGATTCGGATTTGCTTTGAGATCGAGTAATTCAGCTTCGAGTAATACTTTTTCAAGTAGTGTGTCTATGTTTAATCCTTTTTTTGCAGAGATTTCCTGGCACTGGTATTTACCGCCCCAGTCCTCCACAAGGATATTCATTTTAGCAAGTTGTTCTTTGATACGTTCCGGATTCGCGCCGTCTTTATCAACTTTGTTGATCGCGAATACCATTGGTACATTTGCAGCCTGAGCATGATTGATAGCTTCTATAGTCTGAGGCATCACGTTATCATCAGCGGAGATCACAATAATAGCGATATCTGTCACCTTTGCACCACGGGCACGCATAGCGGTAAAGGCTTCGTGACCCGGAGTATCTAGGAAAGTTATGTTCTTACCGTTTTCCAGTTGAACCGCGTAAGCTCCGATGTGTTGCGTGATTCCTCCTGCTTCTCCAGCAATAACATTCGCTTTACGAATATGGTCAAGTAATGATGTTTTACCATGGTCTACGTGTCCCATTACAGTAACAATAGGTGCACGGTCAAGAAGATCTTCGGGAGTATCTTCTTCCGTCATAATGTTCTCCGCTACATCGGCGGAAACGAATTCAACGGCAAAACCAAATTCTTCCGCTACTACGCGAAGGGCTTCCGCGTCCAGACGTTGGTTGATGGAAACAAACATACCTAATGACATGAAGGTTGAGATAACATTTGTCACAGAGACATCCATCATCTTCGCCAGTTCATTAGCTGTTACGAATTCGGTAACTTTTATAGTTTTTTGACCAGATTGTTCTTCCGCTGCTAACTCGCGTTGCTCTTCGGCACGTTCTTCACGACGAGCTTTACGCATCTTCGAAGACTTAGACTTGCCACCACCACTCAAACGGGCAAGTGTCGCTTTAATCTGATCCTGAATTTCTTTTTCAGTGGGTTCCGCTTTTGGAGTAGCAGTATAACCTGTCCGGGCTCTCGGTGGACTTGGAGTACGTGTTGATTCACGTTTATCCTGAGGAACCGGCTGAGCACCTGTTTTACGGTCGGTGCGTTTTCGCTTTTTCTTGGCCCGATCTTCAACTGCTCCTGATGAAGAGGCTACCGGTTTACGCTTTGCCGGGGCGGAAGGTAATTCGATCCTGCCCAGAACGGTAGGACCCGAAAGTTTGTCAAAACTAACGCGGTGAATTTCATCCTTTGGTTCTTCCGGAATAATAGCGGGAGGAATTTCAGGAAGTGTATCTATTACGGGTGTTTCGGGTGCTTTCGGGGCTTCAACTTTTGTTTCCGCGATTACCTCTATGGCAGGTTCGGTAATTTTTTCAGGAGTAGCTGGTGATTCGACAGGTGCAACCGGGGTTTCAACCACCGGAGTAATTACTTCCGCTACTGCTTCTTCTTCCTTACTTTTTTGTTTGGTTATTTTTTTTGCCGGTTTTTCTTTCTCAGCAACTTTTTTCTTTTCTACCTCTTCAATTTTCTTTTTGGAACTTGCCTTCTTTCCTTTGTCACCTTTTGAAGTAGTCTCTTCAATATCAATCTTACCGATTAGTTTAATCCCTTCAACCTTATCGGCTTTGGCTTTGATGACTTCCGTCTCTTTTACCTTTTCTTTTTCTTTTTCTTTTTCTTTTACCTTTTCTTTAGGTTCTTCTTTTATTGTTGTTTTACTTTTTGCCGGTTTTTCCTCCTTCAGCAGATCAGCAACACTGATATTCTTGATCAGAATTTCATTTCCATCTTCTTCCTTGGGACCTGTCGCTTTTTTAGAATCATCAGCTTCAAATACAACGGCTACATCCTTGCGGAACTTTGTCTGAGCCAATTGCTGTGCCTCCTCCTTCGCAACCTTATCTCCCTGAAATTCCTTCAGGAGAAGGGCATAGGCATCCCCGGGCAACTTTGTATTGGGGTTGCTTTCTATGGTGATCCCTTCGTTCTTAAGGAAATCAACAATGTGATCAAGGCTTAGATTAAATTCCTTGATCGCTTTGCTTAAACGGATAGATTTTGTTGTTTCTGTCATAAATTTTAATCAGCCTTTCAGGTTCCACCGATATAGCCCCTGCAAGGTAAGAAATATTATTGTTGGCGATGAGCCATGCCGGGCTCCTGTAACCACAAGTTTATTTTATTCAAATTCAGATTTAAGGATACGAATAACTTCCTTGATCGTCTCTTCTTCAAGGTCGGTTCGCTTTACCAGATCTTCGATGGGTAATTCAAGAACACTCTTCGCCGTATCACAGCCGATGTTCTTAAGTTCATCAAGGATCCATGGTTCGATTTCATCTGAAAACTCATCGATGTCCACGTCTTCGCTGTCTTCATCAGTATCACGGTATACATCAATTTCATAGCCGGTAAGTCGTCCTGCAAGTTTAATGTTGTTACCACCTTTGCCAATGGCAAGGGAAACCTGGTCGGGTTTCAGAAACACTGAAGCACGTTTTTTCTCTTCGTCAAGTTTAATGGTAGTGATTTTAGCAGGTGCTAATGCACGGGATATGAAGAGCGGGCTATTCGTTGTGAAATTAATTACATCAATATTTTCATTTCGAAGTTCCCGAACGATACCATGGATACGCGAACCTTTCATTCCAACGCAGGCTCCAACAGGGTCAATTCGATCGTCGTAACTTTCTACCGCAACTTTTGCACGCTCACCCGGTTCACGAACAATTTTCTTTAAAGTAATCAGGCCGTCAAATACTTCAGGCACCTCCAGTTCGAATAATTTCTCGAGGAAAAGGGGAGAGGTACGGGAAAGAATGATCTTCGGGGTGCCGTTAATCATTTCAACGCGTAAGACCACTGCACGAACGCTGTCGCCTTTCTTATAAAAATCACTTGGGATCTGTTCATTTTTCGGAAGGATGAGTTCATTGCTGTCGTCATCCATCACCAGCGTTTCTTTTTTCCAGGTCTGGTATACTTCACCGGTGATAATCTCTCCAACGCGGTCTTTATATTTTTTAAAGATGCCTTCTTTCTCCAATTCCTGAACCCGGGCCATCAGATTCTGACGGGCTGCAAGTACCGCACGGCGGCCAAAATCAGAGAAGCGGATTTTTTCGGAAAAATCTTCTCCTACTTCGAAATCGGGCTCAACCTTGATGGCCTCAGAATAAGATATCTGTGTTGACTCATCTTCCACTTCACCATCTTCAACAATAAGCCGGTTACGGAAAGCTTCGAGGTCTCCTTTATCGGTGTTGATGACTATGTCAAAGTTATCGGCAGTGCCGAACTTTTTCTTGATCATGTTCTTAAACACGTCCTCCAGGATGCTCATCATGCTGGCACGGTCGATGTTTTTGAGTTCTTTAAATTCCGAAAAGGCGTCGACCAGTTCAGTATGTTCGTTTTTTTCCAGTGTCTTTTTCATTTGAGTCAAATGATTTTATCGAAAGAGAAGTTAACTTTTGTTTCTTTTATTTGATCGAAAGGAATTTCAATCCTGCTTGTCTGAATTTCTTTTTTCTTGCCTGTTTTGAGAGTGATTTCTTCATCAAGCGTAAGGATTTTCTCATCAGCTGCCAGAAGGGTTCCTGTTTTTTTTAATCCATCAAAGGTAAGTACACTCACCTTTTGACCGATCCTTTTGTGGAACTGTTTCAGAACTTTTAAGGGCTCTTCCATTCCCGGCGAGCCTACTTCCAGCTCGTGTTTTTCAAACACATCGGTAGTCTCTAGTTCCTTTTGTAAATACCGGTTCAACGCAATACATTCGTCCAGTTTCATTCCCTTTGGATTGTCAAGACTGACGATGATTCTGGAAGGACTCACTTTTACTTCAACCAGAAAGTTTTCTGTGCCTTCCAGCTTAGAGGTCACTAAATCAATAATTTGTTCCTTCAGGTTCATGTGATGCTAATAAAAAAGGGGACTGTTGTCCCCTTCCTTTATCCTTCTAAAATCTTTGCAAAGATAGAAAACTTTTCCTCTCCTCAAAACTGTTTTATGACGATTTCGCTTAAAAATCAAAGGAAATTTGTCGCTTGTTCAGATGTGCCCTAAAGCCCATTTTAACAATAAATTCGCAGTTTTTGCCTGACTTTGCTCAATTCCATAGACAGATCCGATTTTAGCGAATGATGCCACCATTGTCAATGGCTTTAGTCGGGGCTACAAATGCCAGCTGACCTTTCGCATTTTCAGCCATTAAAATCATGCCCTGAGACTCAATTCCCTTAATCTTTCTCGGAAGAAGATTCACCAGAATACTCACTTGTTGTCCGACAATATCTTCCGGAGAGTAGTCAGCCGCGATACCGGAGACAACAGTTCTTTGATCTATACCCGTATCGATCACAAGTTTTAAGAGTTTATCAGTCTTAGGTACACGTTCTGCTGAGATAATTGTTCCGACCCGAATATCCATTTTCTCGAAATCGTCAAAACTCGTGCTATCCTTCGCGGGAACGGGAGCGCTGGTTGAAACTGCATTTTCAGCTTTGCTGACAGTCAGTTTGTCAATTTGTTTTTGAATTTCTGCATCTTCAATTTTCTCAAACAGCAGACTGAAATCTCCAAACGAGTGCCCTGTTTGTATTACTGTTTGTCCTGAAATCGCTTTCCACGTTTTAGCGGGAAGTTTTAGCATGGAAAGCAGTTTTGTCGAAGTGAATGGAAGAAAAGGTTCCATCAAATAGCCCAATGTTGCAGTGATTTCCAATGAAATATTCAGGATAGTAGCAACACGATCAGGGTTAGTTGAATGTATTTTCCATGGTTCCTGATCGGCAAGATATTTATT
The DNA here is from genome assembly GCA_964355885.1 of uncultured Flavobacteriales bacterium. Taxonomy (GTDB): domain Bacteria; phylum Bacteroidota; class Bacteroidia; order AKYH767-A; family 2013-40CM-41-45; genus QQVM01. The sequence continues at coordinate 10,034 of CAYHFJ010000007.1, read as the reverse complement.
TCCTGCACGGGCAAGATTCATGAGTTCAAACAGGGCATCCCGGAAACGAAATTTTAAGAGGTTTTCTTCAATACGTTTCGGAGTTTCAATGATGAGTTCCAGACAAGTTTTGTCTTCATTTGTCAAAGCAGTCCGACCTGGTACTTTACTCTCGAAATATTTTTGTGTAAGTACCAAGGTGCGATTCACAAAATTCCCCAGTATGGCGACAAGTTCATTATTATTTCTGGCCTGAAAATCCTTCCATGTAAAATCATTGTCTTTATTTTCCGGAGCGTTTGCACAGAGTGTGTAACGTAAAACGTCTTGTTTGCCGGGAAAATCTTCGAGGTATTCGTGCAACCATACAGCCCAATTACGGGATGTAGAAATTTTTTCTCCTTCAAGATTTAAAAACTCATTCGCGGGAATATTTTCAGGAAGAATAAATTCTCCATGCGCTTTCAGCATGGCGGGAAATATTATACAATGGAAAACTATATTGTCCTTCCCGATAAAATGAAGCAGTTGTGTGTCCTTGTCTTTCCAATAGGGCTCCCAGCCATCCGGATCCGCGGTATTTGCATACAGTGCCTTGGTAGCTGAGATGTAACCTATGGGAGCGTCAAACCAAACGTACAATACTTTGCCCTCAGCTTCTTTTAAAGGAACAGGAACACCCCAATCCAAATCGCGTGTAACTGCTCGTGGCTGCAATCCCTGATCCAGCCAGGATTTGCACTGACCGTATGCATTATTCTTCCAGTCTTTTTCGTGACTTTTTATCCATTCTTCCAGCCATTCTTTCTGAAACCGATCCAATGGTAAATACCAGTGTTTGGTTTTTTTAAGTATCGGAGACTTCCCGCTCAATTGTGAATGCGGATTTATTAATTCACTGGGTGAAAGACTCTTGCCACATTTTTCACACTGATCACCGTATGCATTTGGATTATTGCAATTGGGACAAGTACCGGTGATATAACGATCGGCTAAAAAAGTATTTGCCTCTTCATCGAAATACTGCTCTGTCGTTTCTTCGGTGAATATTTTTTTGTTGTGCAGAGTAGTAAAAAAATCTGAAGCTGTCTGATGATGGAGAGGAGAGGATGTGCGATGGTATATATCAAAGCTGATCGCGAAATCTTCAAAACTTTTTTTAATGATGCCATGGTATTTGTCTACTACCTGTTGGGGTGTAATACCTTCTTTTCTTGCGCGCAGTGTGATAGGAACACCATGTTCATCGGAACCGCAAATGTATTTCACATCCTTTTCCAGTGTACGGAGAAAGCGGACATAAATGTCTGAAGGAAGATAAGCACCTGCCAGATGACCTATATGTACAGGACCATTCGCGTAAGGTAAGGCAGCAGTGACAAGAGTACGTTTCATATTTATTCTTCTAGACTGTGAGTATCAGCATATAATAAGTTTAATATCATCACTAAACTATTTCAGCTTTATCTCATAACAAAATTCGATAACTTCGCGGCAAAGATAAGAATATGATTCGACCACCCTATTTGAAAGCAGGTGATTCTGTTACGATTGTTTCAACTGCCAGAAAAATCTCAAAAGTTGAATTGAAGTCAACGGCAGATATCCTCCAGTCATGGGGTCTGGATGTGAAATACGGGAAAAACCTTTTTAAGTCAGACAGACAGTTTGCAGGTACGGATGAAGAACGACGTGCAGATTTTCAATCTGCCTTGAACAGTAAATCAAGTGCTATACTTTTTGCCCGTGGTGGTTACGGGACACTTCGATTCATTGATCAGATCGACTGGAAAAGATTTATAAAGAATCCGAAGTGGCTCATTGGTTTCAGTGATATCACTGTGATTCATTCACATGTCCACAAAAATGCGGAAGTTGAGTCTTTGCATGCTCCTATGGGTCTGACTTTACCGAAGGTTAATGCCAATTGCCTGTCAGTGATTAAAGACGCGCTTTTCGGACAAAGGTTGCGTTATACTGTTTCAAAGCAAGCGGCTGCAAATGAAAAGCTCAATAGAGCAGGATCCGCCCGGGGGCAACTTGTTGGAGGTAACTTATCTTTGCTTCATACGCTGAGCGGGACTCCATCCGATATTGACTATGCAGGAAAAATTCTCTTTCTGGAGGATCTTGATGAGTACTTATATCACATTGACAGGATGGTTATGCATCTCAGGCGGAGTGGTAAACTTGCCTCATTAGCAGGACTTATCGTTGGAGGAATGACTGACATGAAAGACAATGATATTCCGTTTGGAAGAACAGCGGAGGAGATCATCTCGGAAGCTGTTGCTGAATATAATTATCCGGTATTTTATGGTTTTCCGGCCGGACATATCCCTAATAATTATCCATTAATCTTTGGACGTGAAGTCACTCTGAAGGTAGGCGATAAAATGGATCTTACTTTTCATTCCTGATGACATCCAAAGAACTCGGCAGGATTGGTGAAGCCTTGGCAGCGAAGCATCTTCTGAAGGAGGGTTATACCATTCATTCAAAAAATTATATTTATGATCATGCCGAGGTTGACATTATCGCCGAACAAAATGGCATGCTCGTTTTTGTTGAAGTAAAGACAAGAATGTCAGCTTACCTGAGTGATCCTTCACTTTTAATTTCACGCAAGAAGCAACGGCAGATTATCAAAGCATCAGATAATTATGCCAGGGAGTTTTTTCCGGAGAAGGAGTCACGTTTCGATGTAATCATCATTATCACCAATGAAAAATATACCTCGCTGGAGCATATTGTTGACGCTTTTTATCCTATGGTTTAGGATCTAATTTTAATAACCGCCCTACTAATATAGCTGTGATTAATAGCACACGGATGACACGGATCTGGTGGATTCACACGGATTCAATTAAATTCCTCGATAATAAACACCCAAAAATTCCTGAATTTTACCTAATTTTGTCCCTCAAAACACATTCATGGGTAAGTTTAGAAAAGCAGCTCCGGGAGGCCGAAAAGGCGGGACAGGAAAGAAAGCAGGAGGAGCCAAAGCAGGCAGTCGGAAACCAAGTCGGGGTGTAGGTAGAGGTAAAGGACAATCAAAATCCTTCATTCCTGATCGAGGGAAACCGGTAATAGGAAGAGGAACTAAACGTAAAAAAGCCACAGGTAGCCCGAAAAGCAGCGAAAGGGAAGATAAACCATTTCGATCGCGTGAAGGAGCTGCTGAAAGAAGTACTGAAAGAAAATCAAGTGCCGGTATGTACCAGCGCCGGGAAGCAGGTGGGCGACCGGATAGCCGTGCATTTGACGATAAATCCCCTCGTACACGTGATAAAGATCGACCGGAAAGAACTAGTCGTCCGACAGGTAAGCCATATCCAGAGAGAGAAGAATCAGACAAGCCTGAAAGAAAATCATACGGAAGGAGTACATCATCGGATCGGGACAGTGATCGTCGCCCAACAAGAAGTCGCGATGGTGAAACTCCTGCACGTCCTTATGTTAAGAGGGAAGCTTCAGACAAGCCGGAAAGAAAATCATACGGAAGAAATTCTTCAGCTTCAAGAGATGAAGACCGGAGGCCTGCAAGAGAAGGAGACTCAAATACAAGCTCGCGTCCTTACAGGAATCGCGAAGATTCCGAAAAGCCCGCCAGAAAGACATACAGCAAAGATGGCGGAAGCTCCCGTGAAGATGATCGTCGGCCACAGGTAAAGCGTGATGGCGAGCGCACTTCTCGACCCTACGAACGCAGAGAAAGTTCTGTCAAACCTAGAAAAGGCCGCTCTGAAGGCAAGTTTTTTCGTCCGGGAGAGGATGATACGACAGAGAAAAGAAAACGCATAGGACAAGACGATAATTATAAACGATCCGAACCGGGCAAATTCGAAAAGCCGACTCGTGATGAGGGTGATAAAAAATGGAACCGAAAAGAGTCACATGAATTATATGGTGACAGAAAAAAAAATGTTCCGACATTTTCAAAGAAAGAGAAACCAGAAGCAGCGATAGCCGACAGCGAAGATGGAACCCGATTGAATAAATTTATCGCTAATGCCGGAATTTGTTCCCGAAGAGAAGCTGACGAGATGATTAAAGTGGGTGTGATTTCCGTAAATGGAGAAATCATCACTGAGATGGGTTATAAAGTGCAGCACGGTGATGTTGTGAAATATAATAATGAAACCTTGCGTGGCGAACGCCTGGTATATATTCTACTCAATAAACCCAAAGATTTCATCACAACGACAGACGATCCTGAAGAACGCAAGACAGTGATGAATCTCATCGCGAAAGCCTGCAAGGAACGAGTGTATCCTGTAGGACGACTCGATCGAAATACCACAGGCGTGCTTTTATTCACCAATGATGGCGACATTGCCCGGAAACTTACCCATCCAAGTTTTGAAGTTCACAAAATTTATCAGGTGGAACTAGATAAAGCATTGAATAAAGAAGACATGGAAGCCATCACGAATGGAATCACACTTGACGATGGTTTTATTAAAGTTGACGAGATCGCTTATGCCACTGAAGCAAGAGATGTTGTTGGTGTCGAAATCCACAGCGGACGGAACCGCATTGTTCGCCGCATTTTCGAACACCTCGAGTACAAAGTAAAAAAACTCGATCGTGTTGTTTTTGCCGGTCTTACCAAGAAGGATCTGCCCCGTGGTCGCTGGAGATTTTTGACAGACCTCGAAGTGGCGAATTTGAAAATGATTACGGGTAAGAAGCAGAAAGTTCGATGATCTTTATCATTACGTTTTTAGAAAGGAATACAAGAACAGACTGAGTATTTTATAATTCCTCTTATTAATTAATTTATAGGATTAAGTATATACTTCCGGTAGCCCGTATTGATAAAAATAAAACACGGATCGCATTCAAGGTCAGGCACTCAAACATTAACTGCCATGAATTGCCACAAATGCACGAATTCAATCAAATCCGCCAAGCGAATATGATCTTTTAATCCGCCATTCACCTGTATAAATAATTCAAAAGAACTAATAAACAAATCATCTATAAGATTTTTTGTAATGCAGCAGAAATTGACCAGCAAGCTATTTCTAAATTATTGAATGAGGCAATAAGAGTTGATAGGGAAAGAAAATAATTTCATACATTGACAAAAAATTATATAAGCTATCAATGAAAAAATCAATAAGCTATTTGATCACAATGCTGATCGCGTTTAACGGATTTGCACAATCATATAGCAGTCCGGAAAGCTTGGAATTCGACTATAGCAACAATCGCTGGCTCATCTCAAATAAATCTGCTAATAACATCTTAGCCAGAAGTAGCAGTACCGGTGACCTTACCATATTTGCAAGTGGTATTACCAGTCCGCACGGTATTGAGATTGCGAATGATACAGTATATGTATGCTCCGGAAGTACGCTAAAAGCATATGAACTAAATACAGGAACCCCTGTTTTTAGCATTAACCTGGGCGCGACTTATCTGAACGGCATTACTCACGACAGCACCTATTTATACATCACTGATTTTTCCGCTAAAGTGATCTACCGCTTTGATATGACAAGCAGAAGTTTTACTCAGTATGTGACAGGATTAACAAAAAGTCCGAATGGGATAATATATGATCAGTTAAATAATCGCTGTGTGTTCGTGAATTGGGGAAGCAATGCACCCATCATGGCATTTGACCTGACAACAGCATCGGTTTCTACAATCACACCAACATCGCTGGGAAACTGCGATGGTATCGCTATTGATGGCACAGGGAATTTTTATATTTCCTCCTGGAACTTAAATGGTATAAGTAAGTTTGATAACACCTTTTCTACCGGCCCTGCAACGGTTGTCTCAGGCTTGACCAACCCTGCTGACATTTTCTACAATGTACTCACTGATACCTTAGGTGTAGCCAATTCAGGCTCCCTGAGCAATACAACTTATCATTTTTTGGGTACTTCTACTTCTGTTTCTGAATTTGAACAGGGTAGTCTGAATTTTTCGGTAAATCCAAATCCGATTTCGGGTAATGCGGAAATAAAGTTCTGGTTGAAATCTCAGGATCACGTAAAAATTTCTCTCCTTGATATGAGAGGGCAGCTGATCCGTACTTTGATGGATCGCCGGGAGAATAAAGGTGAATGCAAATTAATTTTTAATAAATCGGGTCTTGCTGCAGGAAATTATTTTATTTCCATCACCGGTACCGGAATGAATGAAACGAAGAGGATTATCCTTACGGATTAGATTGAATTTTTGGATATCGTCAGGTGAAATATCAGGTAACTGATTCAAATTCTGCCAGTGAAAATTATTGAAGGCACTTTGTTCATTTTTTCTTAGTGCTCTTTGTGGTAAAAAAACCGTTTCGATTTAACCACAGAGTACACAAAGCTGAAAAGCACGGAGAGCACAGAGTTGTTTTAGAGGTTTTTTTGATTAACGAATATCGATTAACGATTTTTGATTTTTGAAGTTTTTTGATTGGCGAAGGATGATTACAATTCTCTGTGTCCTTTGTGCATTTTTTCTTAGTGCTCTTTGTGGTAAAAAAACCGTTTCGATTTAACCACAGAGTACACAAAGCTGAAAAGCACGGAGAGCACAGAGTTGTTTTAGAGGTTTTTTTGATTAACGAATATCGATTAACGATTTTTGATTTCTGATTTGTTTGATCTGCGAAAGATGATTACAATTCTCTGTGCTCTTTGTGCATTTTTTCTTAGTGCTCTTTGTGGTAAAAAAACCGTTCCGATTTAACCACAGAGGGCACAAAGCTGAAAAGCACGGAGATCACAGAGTTGTTTTTGAAGTTATTTTGATTAACGAATATCGATTAACGATTTTTGATTTCTGATTTGTTTGATCTGCGAAAGATGATTACAATTCTCTGTGTCCTTTGTGCATTTCTTCTTAGTGCCCTTTGTGGTAAAAAAAACCGTTTTTTGGTATGGGATTAATTGTACTTTTTTAGGATTGATTACAGCTTTCTTTTTTGCTTATTATGCTGGAATTGCGACAGTCATGAGGCTAAACAGGATTCTTGCCATTGTGCTCTTAATTTTGATTGTATTTTTTACTATCTTATTCTTAAAAAATAAATAAATCAAAAACTATTTACCGCATTTTCTGTTTCACGGTTGATTGTTGATAGGCTAAAAAATTGCTTCTTTTTTTCATATCAAGATATGAAGATACACTGCTATCCAGAATCAGAATCAGTAAATTGATGCCTGAATTCAACTTATTTTGAAGCTCTGACAAAAATTCTGCTATGAATGTAAAATTGATTGTTGCTCTTTTTCTTTTTCTTTTCGCTGTATCGGGGCTTCATGCTCAGTCAGGTGTCATTAAAGGAAGGGTCTACAATAGCATTAACAATGCCCCTGTTGCTTTCGCAAGTATTATTATTGACAGTACCCTACAAGGAGCAAGTTCTGATATTGAAGGTAATTATCGTATAGAAAATGTAAAACCGGGCACATATAATGTGCTGTGTAGTTTCATTGGATTTAAGAAGGCTGTTTTTTTCGAAGTAAACGTAGGGAATACGAAGGCCACTTTGCTGGATATCCCAATGGTTGAAGAAGTAGCAAACTTGTCTGAAATCAGCATTAGACCATCCGGTTTCAATAAAGTCGAAGGTAGTCCTACAAGTTTAAGAACCATTAGTGCGGCAGAGATTTACCGTAATCCCGGAGGAAACCGCGATATCTCCAAAGTCATTCAGATCTTACCGGGTGTTGCTTCAACTGTATCTTTTAGAAATGATATTATTGTAAGAGGTGGTGCGCCCAGTGAGAACCGTTTTTTTCTTGATGGGATGGAGGTGCCAAATATTAATCATTTTGCAACTCAAGGCTCTTCAGGAGGTCCTGTTGGGATGATTAATGTAAATTTTATAAGGGAAGTAGATTTTTTTGCCGGCGCATTTCCGGTAAATCGCGGAAACGCTCTTAGCTCCGTCATTGAATTTAAACAGATTGATGGCAACGATGAAAAGCTCAGGGGAACTTTCATGCTCGGCTCAAGCGATGCAGGACTTACATTAGATGGCCCCCTGGGAAAAAGAGCGACATTTATACTGTCCGCTCGGAGATCTTATCTTCAGTTGTTATTCAAAGCTATTGCCCTTCCCTTTCTGCCTACGTACAATGATTTTCAGTTCAAATATTCTTTAAAGGTTAATAATAAAAATCAATTGACTTTACTCGGACTTGGTGCCATTGATGATTTTAAATTAAATACTTCTGCCAATGATGGATTGAGTGAGCCTGAATTGATAAACAGAAATAATTATATTTTGGCTAATTTACCTGTGAACAAACAGTGGAATTATGCTATTGGTGCAAATTGGAAACATTTCTCCGCTCATAGCTTCCAAACTTTTGTCGTCAGCACAAATCAACTCAATAATAGTTCTGAAAAATATTTTCAAAATAGTCCTGATCCGGATTTGCTTTTGCTTGATTATTCTTCCCGGGAAATTGAGAATAAGTTCAGAGTGGAAAGCACGCATAGAAAGAATGGTTGGAAATTTAATATTGGTGCAGGTTTTGAAAATGTACTGTATACAAATTCTACCTTTAACAAGAGACAAATTTCAGGACAAGTTGTCATTGTTGACTTTTATTCAAGATTAAAATTTAATAAGTATTCCTTGTTCAGTGAACTTAGTAATTCTTTTTTTTCCGAAAGACTTACTTTATCGCTTGGTTTAAGAACCGATTTTTCAGATTATTCCCGGTGGATGTCAGATCCGACCCAACAACTTTCTCCCCGTTTCTCAGCATCCTATGCAATCACACCGCGTCTGAATGTTAATTTCAATAGCGGGAGATACTACCAGCTTCCCGCTTATACGGTCATGGGGTATAGGGATAGCACAAATACATTAGTAAATAAATTCAATAAGATTACCTATATAGAAGCCGATCATTTTGTAGGAGGTTTTGAATTCAATCTAACGTCTTATTCTAAGTTTACATTCGAAGGATTTTATAAAATTTATAATGACTATCCATTCCTTATAGCAGACAGTGTATCTCTGGCTAATCTCGGTGGTGATTTCGGTGTGATAGGGAATGAACCCGTTGTTTCCACTTCTAAGGGGCGTTCATACGGACTGGAGTTTTTATTACAACAAAAACTGAGTACTACTGTTTATGGAATTCTTTCCTATACCTGGGTTAGAAGTCAGTTTGAAGATAAGTATAACAATTACACGCCTTCTTCCTGGGATAACCGGCATCTGTTGTCGGTCACTGCAGGAAAAAAATTCAAAAGAAATTGGGAAGCGGGAGCGAAATTCAGATTGCTTGGAGCAGCTCCCTATACACCATACGATGTGACACGCTCATCATTAAAATCAGTTTGGGATGTTACTCAACAGGGAGTTCCTGATTACAATAAATTGAATTCAAAACGAAACCCATTAACTCATAGCTTAGATATCCGTGTTGATAAACGATGGTTCTTTAAAAAGTGGGCACTAAATACTTACCTGGATATACAAAACGTATATAATTTCCAATCGGTGAGACAGCCTTATCTGGATGTGGAAAGGGATGCAAGCGGGAATCAGATCGAAGATCCTGCAAACTCTTTGGCTTATAAAACATACGAGATAGAAAACACCTCAGGTACCGTTTTACCTTCAATTGGAATAATGATTGAATTTTGATTTGAAGCTTGAACTAAACACCTAATTCTGTCAAATATTATTTCAGGATGTCAATCCCAAGAATTTTAGAGATTTCCATCTTCACGCTTTCCAGCATCTTATGCATCTCCATCAATTCCATAAAATCCTTTCCTTCCTTATGTGCCTGCTGAATTTTTTTCTGGTTTTCCTCAAGCATGCGAAGGACTTTTTTATTTTTAAGGTGAATGATCGCTTTCTCCACAGAATCACGCAAAAGACTTTCTTCTACCGGCACAATAATTTTGTGCATTTGTTCCCATTCTTCACTCAATACATATCGGTGAGATAAAAGTTCGACAGCGATTTCCTGAAAACTATTATTTTCTGAATTTAAAAAATGTTGAGGGTCAAGACTGGATTCTGCATTCATTAAACTACTGTATTCTTTTAAAATATCACCATAGGC
>CAYHFJ010000006.1:0-44225 GCA_964355885.1 uncultured Flavobacteriales bacterium | reverse complement strand
ATGGTGTTCCACACACCACATCCGGAAGTTATACTACTACCGGACTTACCAACGCAGCGGGATGTGATTCCTCTGCAACGGTGGTGCTGACAATTAACTACAGTTCATCCTCTACAGATACGCAATCAGCATGTGTTTCTTATTTGTGGTCTGTAACTGGAGTCACATATTCTGCAAGCGGAATCTATACTTTTATTGGAACGAATGGAGTAGGATGTAACCATACGTATACACTCAATTTAACTATCTACTCACCAATCGTTGCAAGTGCAACCACAGTAGGAAGCATCTTGTGCTATGGAGGAACGGTGGATGTGAATATTTCGATTTCAGGCGGAACGGCTCCTTATACAGTGGCAGAGAATACGATTGGTTTAAGTGCAGGGACTTACACATTTAACATTACTGATGCCAATGGATGCACCGGTACCAGTTCGATAGTAGTTACCCAGCCCGCACAATTATTGGCTTCGGCAACAATTGTGGCACCTATTAATTGCTTTAGTCAAAGTACTTGTGTATTAATAAGCGCAACAGGTGGTACTGGATTATATGGTGGAACCGGAACAATGTGTTCAGTTATGGCAGGTAGTTATTCATACACTGTTACTGATGCAAATTCATGCGTTTCTATAGCTAGTTTAAATGTTACAGAGCCTCCAAAAATTGAAATTTCATTTAGTGTGGTTGAGCCAACTTGTAGTACAGCGAATGGATCTGCAACTGCAAATGTAAGTGGTGGTGTACCTTCTTATTCTTACTTATGGTCTGATGGTCAAACAACAATGATCGCTACCGGACTGATACCGGGAACGTATACCCTTACTGTAACAGATGCAAATGGTTGTACCTTATCAAAGAATGTAACTATTCTGCCAGGTCAGGTGGCTCCACCAACTCCCGGTGCAATTATAGGTTCTCCGGGAGCATGTCGTAATACGAGTGGAGTTGTATATTCAATAGCTCCGGTTTCTACTGCTACCTCATACGTTTGGACTTTGCCGGTAGGGGCAACCGGATCTTCAAGTGGAACAAGTATCACTCTAAGTTTTAGTTCAACATACAACGGAGGTTTCATTTGTGTAGCTGCTGTTAATCCATGTGGTACCAGTATGACTTCATGTATGAATATTCCTGTACTTTCTGTGAAACCGGCAAAGCCAGGACCGGTGAGTGGCCCGTCAATTACTTGCGGCCCTGCCATACATACATTTTCGATTCTGCCAGTTATAAATGCAACATCCTATAACTGGACAGTCTCTGGTACTGGTGTCACCATTATGTCTGGTCAAGGTACTACCACGGTACAAGTAAGTGTTCCTTCAACCTTTGGCCAGGGTGTAGTAGGGGTGACTGCTCAAAACTGTATGGGTGTTTCGGCGGTATCTTCAATGTATATTACCGGTTATCCTCAGCATAGTAGTCCTCTTTTTGGTTCCGGATATGTTTGTCCGAATACAAGTGGTGTCAATTATAGTATTTCTGTTATTCGTGGAACTGCCTACTATGATTGGGAGGTTGTTTCGGGAAATATGACTATCGTTTCAGAGACGGCTAATACTTGTATTGTAGATTTTGCTGCAGGATGGACTTCTGGAATACTTCGAGTAACTACCTATAATGCATGTGGAGGATTTAGTCGTGATTATAATCTCAGATCTGCTCCAACACAACCATTGTCAATAACAGGACCATCATCCAACTTGTGTAATTTAACGGGTGTAACCTATTCCATTAGTCCTGTTGCTGCTGCCACAGGATATACCTGGACATTTCCTGCCGGCGTGTCCGTTGTGACTAATTCAGGTACAAGTATTGTGGTTGATTTTGGCCCGACATTTACCGGATCTGGAAATATATGCGTGACAGCAGACAATGCTTGTGGCCAAAGTGTAGCCAGGTGTTTCAACGTTACTGCAAGACCTCCTCAGTCCGGAGCTATTCAGGGGCCATTTTCTGTATGCAAATCACAATCCTCAGTGTTGTATGCAATTTTATCAGTAGCAGGAGCAACGTCCTACTCTTGGTCGATTACAGGAGGACCTACCTTAATTGCAAGTGATACATCAGCACTTGTCAACTTTACAACTGCAACGAGCTCATCAGCAACATTGACCGTGAATACAGAGAACAGTTGTGGTCTTGGTTCGCCTACCCGAATTACAATTTTGGTGAACATGGGATGCCGTGAATCAGATGCTGATTTCAATGAGAGTAGTGAACAGATGTTTTCAATTTACCCTAACCCAAGTCATGGTACAGTTGAGATTGCGCTTATTTCACAATCTGAAGACAAGGCCTTGATTGAAATAATGGATATGCCGGGGCAAATTCTTTCATCTCTTGAATATAATTTACAGTTAGGAGCAAATAACTTGCAATTGGATCTCTCCGATCTTGCCAAAGGTCTTTATATGGTCAATGTCAAACGGAATTCTGGTAAAACCGAAACTATTCGTTTGGTTCTTGAATAGGAATTTACTGAATTAATAATAAGAAAAGGTTATTCCAAAATGGGATAACCTTTTCTTATTATTAATGGCTACAAGGGAATTTTGAGTTCGGGAGAAACAGATGTGAATTGTATATTATCCCATCTTATGCAATAGATTTTTTTCTATTGCATAAGATGGGATAATTTTTCTTTTAGAATATCAATCTGCAAATTTATTATTAGAGATGCCCTTTATTGAAAAGCAGATTAAAATAAAATCCGGGACTACTTAATTTTGAACGTATATTCAGGTCTTCAAACATCCCGGTTATCAAATCCCGTACTTCCTTATTGCTACCGGCTTTTCTGACAACCCAATTAAAAAGCCATGAGTGTGCAGAAAGTTTTTGTAGAGTGTGACTAAGTTTCAGTTCGTTTCCGAGTTCGGAATATACTTTGTTATCATACGCTTTTAGAAAATCTTTATCAAAGCGTTGAAATTTTACTGCTTCTGCTATAGTATCCGCTGCCAGTCTTCCACTAACCATTGCATTTCCGATCCCCTCTCCAGTGAAAGGATCAATTAATGAAGCGGCATCACCGGTTAGAATAAAATGATCACCGGATAAGATTCTTTTTTTAGAGCCAAGTGGTAGTCCCCAACCTTTAATTGGGCTGTCCATTGACGCGTCTCTAAAACGATCTTTGAATCTCGGATGTTCTGATAAGAGATATGTTAGTTTCTCGCGAAGAGAAATTTTTGTTTTTTTAATGGAAGCACTTAGCATGCCGATTCCTACGTTGGCATGTCCATTTGGAAGTGGAAATATCCAAAGATAACCGGGGAGGAGTTCCGGAAGAAAATGAAGCTCAATAAAATTCTTCTCATGTAATCCTTTTACTCCACTGTAATAGGCACGGATACCGGCACAAAAGTGCTTATCGTCCATGATGTGATTGCCAAGTTTGCGTGCGATCAAAGACCGTTCACCTTCCGCACTTACAACCAGTTTAGATTTTAATGTAATTAAATCACCATAGTTTAATAGCTGTATATCGATGCCATTTTCGGTGAGATGAATATTTTCAAGAGAAGTGTTTTCCAGAAATGTTGTATAGCCGGGTTGAATTTTTTTAACAAGAAAATTATCAAAAATTATTCTGGGTGAAATATAACCGGGAGCGTTTTTAAGCGAATTCAAATCTGCATTAAACGGGATATCCACCGAATGGCCGCCCGGAGCAAAAAACTGTACGCCATAACTTCCAATAAAGTTGTCTTTGTTATTTTCAATTTCTTTAATAAAGTCCGGATTGATACGGTTTAATTCCTGAACAACCTTGCCACTCAATGCATCACCGCAAACCTTATCTCTTGGAAAAACAGCTTTATCAATTAAGATATGTGGAACTTGTTTTTTTGAGAGAGAAAAAGCGGTTGAACAACCTGCAGGACCGGCACCGACTATCACTACTTCCGTTTCAATCTCACGCATTTGATTTTATTCTATAATGGCCGGTAAGGTATGAAGGATTATTTTGTGATGTACATTAATTTAATGAAGACTTAAGCTGTGTGTCCGTTTAAATCCTTGTTTTTTAAGTTCCTGAATCAATGATGCTTCTTCAGTTTTATCTTTTATGGCACTCACAATGATTTCATAAGTTCTGTCATAGCTCGGACCAGCAATTCTTACAACAACATTTTCCAGTTTATTTTCCAGTGAAAGTTTACCCGCAACATAAAATGCATGTTTCCAATTTTCAGTAATCCAGACAAGAACTGCTGATTTTTTCAGTTCTGTTTTGTCACCATACAAATCCCAGACTTCATCCTTCACAAAAGAAGAATCTGTGAGTGGGACATTATCTAATAGGGTCATCAGGCTTATAGTAACAGGAACTATTCCAAAAGGAACCATTTCAATCTTTTCGGCGGCGGATCTTGAAAGATCAATTATTCGGCTTCGCCGGAATGGGCCTCTGTCATTAATCCGGACAATCACACTTTTTCCATTCTTTTTATTATAAACATGAACGATGGAGTTGAAGGGAAGAGTTCGGTGTGCAGCTGTAAAATCATTTTTATCATATACTTCCCCATTACTTGTCAGGCGCCCCTGAAACTTATCGTGATAAAAGGAGGCTTTACCATGGCTGCGTGCGGAATCGCCTTCATAAGTTTCGGTTTGAAGTGTTAGTGCAATAATGAAATGAAGGACGGATACAAGTTGAAGCATGGAATTTGTCTTGTTTTCTTAGTATACCATGCCTGTCAGATTAATCAAATTAACAGGAATTAGTTCAGTCGTTTTGAGATAATATTATCGATGCGAATATAAAAATCCAGAGGATGCAGACTACGCCAATTAAATTCGTTTAGTTCGCCTCCGAAAACCAAATAATAGTCAAGGTTGAATCTGGATAACTCGGCAAGAACATGTGGGCGGAAATTGATTGCCGCTATCCAACCTTCATCAATTTCCTGAAACCATTCTTCGTAATAACAGTCGTCAGAGCCATGGAAGTTGAGCACATTTTCACCTATAAGAATAAATTTATTGATTCCATTCGCGATCATCGGCTCGATAAATTCTCTTTTAAGAAACATGATGTCATTGTACAAAGCATCATTCCATTCGCCAATTAATTCAATGATCAGAAAGCCCTTATCGTAATCAGCAAACAATAATTTCAGATATAAAGTATGAGATCCAAATTGGTCCCATTGTGGGTGTATATAAAAATTATAAATGGTATTTGTAAATTCAAATTCATTGTTTTCTACTCCGTGAAAAGGTGAGTATTCATCTTCCGCCGCAATGTAAAGCTCGCGCCAGTTATAATAGGGTTCGATATCCTGCACGAAAGTCCTTTTTTGGATTCAGGGTAGTTCTTATTTATACACAAATATAAAAAATGGTTTTGGAATTATGGGTTACAATGATAATGTCCAGACAGGATTGTGTGGGACTATTCATGAAACCTGTTGATCAGTTTTTTAATCTTAAGAAATAAAATTATTGCTATCCTTATGCAGAATAAGTCAGCAAAGCAAAGATTGCTATATCAATTCGCTTTACGACTTAGTAAAGCTTTTCTCACACTACCATGCTTGTTTAAAAGCTCCCCGGCTTCTATAACCGTGATATTTAGTTCATTCATAAGCATACGGGTACCACGGGTGATGAGTTTATTATTTGTCAATTGCATATCCACCATACTGTTTCCTTTGACATGGCCAAGTTGAATCATTACTGCTGTTGATATCATGTTGAGAACAAGTTTTTGAGCAGTTCCTGCTTTCATGCGTGTACTGCCTGTAACAACTTCAGGGCCTACGATAACTTCGATAGGATAGTGTGTGTTTTTTGAGAGAGGTGAATTCAAATTACAGGTCAGACCTATAGATAATATGCCATTTTCTTTACAGGTTTTCAATGCTCCAACTACGTATGGCGTGATTCCGGATGCCGCTATTCCAAAGACCACATCTGCACTACTGACATTAAAAGATTGCAGATCTTTCCATCCTTGCTCAGAGTCATCTTCAGCGAATTCTACGGCTTTTCGGATAGCTCCATCACCACCGGCAATGAGCGCAATTACACGGCCTTCTTCAAGTCCGAAAGTTGGTGGCAGTTCAGAGGCATCGACGACACCTAATCTTCCGCTTGTTCCTGAACCAATATAAAACAATCGACCGCCATTTTTCATTTTTTCTGCAATCAAAATTACTACGGTTTCGATTCTGTGTAATACTTTTGAAATAGCAAGCGGTACTGTATGATCTTCCTGATTCATTGTGTGTAGTAAATCATACACACTCATTTTTTCAAGGTGTTTATATGCAGACTCTTTTTCCGTTATATGTTCAGTCATAAAATATTTATTCTATTTGTAAAGTGCAAAATCCGGCACTAAAGATAATTTATTGCTTTTAAATTTGTTATTTATATGATGGAAATTTTTCATGATTATATTCATGCATCATATTATATAGAGTTTCAATAATGTCTTCAGCATTTGGTTTTGAGAAGTAGTCTCCATCTGAACCGTATGCTGCCCGGTGAGCCTTAGCAGTGAGGGTTCTTGGCAATGCATCCAGGTATTCAAAAGCATTTTGTTTTTCTAATATTTGTTGTAGAATAAATGCACTGGTTCCACCCGGGACATCTTCATCCAAAATTAGCAATTTATTCGTTTTTTTAACAGATTCCAGAATTCTCTCATTGAGGTCGAAGGGCAAAAGTGTTTGAACATCAATTAATTCTATTGAAATTCCGATTTTTTCAAGTTGTGGGAGTGCTTCTTCAACAATACGAATGCATGAACCATAGGTTACCAGAGTAATGTCTGAACCTTCTCGCAGAATTTCAGGTTGTCCCAGTTCCAGCCGGAATTCGCCCAGATTAGTCGGCATTATCTCTTTTAATCTATAACCATTGAGGCATTCGACAATCATCCCTGGTTCGTCCCCTGCAAGTAATGTATTATAAAACCCTGCTGCTCGGGTCATATCTCTTGGAACGAGAATGTGAATTCCGCGTAAGGCATGGATAATCATTCCCATAGGAGATCCACTATGCCAAATGCCTTCTAACCTGTGTCCCCGGGTACGTATAATTACAGGTGCTTTCTGTCCACCTCTTGTGCGGTAAGAAAGCGTTGCAAGGTCGTCGCTAAGGATTTGCAATGCATACAATACATAATCAAGATACTGGATTTCAGCGATTGGTCTCAGTCCCCGTAATGCAAGTCCGATGCCCTGACCTGCAATGGTAGCTTCTCTGATACCTGTATCAGTAATCCGCAACTCTCCAAACTTTGCCTGTAGTCCGGCAAAGCCTTGGTTTACATCACCAATTTTTCCAAGATCTTCGCCAAATGCAACGAGTCGCGGATCTTTTGAAAAAAGTGCATCAAAATTTGCCTGAAGTATTTCCCGTCCATCAACTAATGTTGCGTCAGTTGAATACTCGATTGGAACCGGTAGAACCTTTAATGTTGATTCAGAAGTATCCGTGTGTAACAAAGAATTGAAGCGTTCGTTATTTAGGTCTTTGTTAATTTTGTCCCAAAGAATGAGTGCATCTTTTTCCGCTGAAGATTCAAAACGAATTGTCATTAGTATTTTACGTGCTGCAGCTATCAGCTCGTGACGTGCCGGATCGATTGTAGAGTTAAGTTCGTTTTTAAGCGTAAGTATTTCATCAGAAAACTGACTTACTTTGGCAAGATTTTCAAGGATCTCACTAAGCTGTGCGATCTCTTCCTTAATTGGATTCATAAAATCTGACCATGCCTTTTTCTGTGCGGCTTTCACAAATAGTTTTGCCTCAGCTTCAATCTGATCACATTCCACAGTGGTGGCAATGGCAGATTGAATCATCCACTCCCGCATTTTTGAGATACAATCAAATTCTGATTCCCAGTTTAGACGCTCTTCTGATTTATATCTTTCATGAGAACCCGATGTACTATGCCCTTGTGGTTGTGTCATTTCGCGAATATGAAACAGCACAGGAACATGTTCTTCACGACAAACTTTTATTCCCTTTGAATACATTTCACAAAGTCCGGGATAATCCCAGCCTCTGGAACGAAAAATTAAAAATCCTTCGCCTTTCTCATTTTGTTCAAAGCCTCTCAGGATTTCTGAAATATTCTGTTTTGTGGTTTGATATTTTGCCGGAACGGAAATTCCATATCCATCATCCCAAACAGAGATTGCCATGGGAATCTGCAACACACCTGCAGCATTGATTGCTTCGAAAAATACTCCTTCTGAAGTACTTGCGTCACCGATGCTGCCAAAAGCAACTTCATTTCCTTTGTCGGAAAACTGTGTGAACTGATGAAGTGCCTCGTTATTGCGAAATAATTTTGACGCCCATGCAAGCCCGACAAGTCTTGGCATTTGTCCGGCTGTCGGAGAGATGTCTGAAGAAGAATTTTTAAGACGACTTAATTCACGCCAGCTTCCATCTTCATTCAAAAGACGTGTAGAGAAATGTCCATTCATTGACCTGCCAGCAGAAGCAGGTTCGGCATTGATGTCAGGATTAGCATAAAGCTGAGCAAAAAACTTCTCAATATCAGATTCGCCAATAGCAAACATAAATGTCTGGTCACGATAATACCCTGCCCTGAAGTCACCTGCCTGAAAATGCTTTGCCATGGCTATTTGCGCGATCTCCTTGCCATCACCGAAAATTCCAAACTTTGCTTTTCCAGTTAATACTTCTTTTCGCCCTAACAGGCTCGCTTGCCTGCTTTCATTTGCAAGTTTGTAGTCTTTCAAAACTTCCTTTCGAAAATCTTCAAAACCTAACGCAGTCTTGACAGTTGTAGATGTTTCTGATTTCATCAAAGAAAATTATTGCCTTCAATTAGGATTGAATGCAGACAAATGTACTTATTTTTTAAAGTAGATTCAACATTCTTTTCAACGCTAAATATATATTCTGAAGGATTTTCAGCCTCACCTAATGTCATAATAGAGGTTTGTGAGTGATACTCATTGATCCGTATTACTTTTAAAATTGAAATAAAATTTCACTAAGTTTCATGCAATTAATGGAATATTTATCATCAGATTCTGAACAAAATGTGAAGCCATTCGTTCATTCCATTTTATTAGCCCATCTTTACAAAAAAAAATCGAATGAAAGTGTTAGTTTGTCTGGAAAATCTTAGATTGAAAAGATTGAAATCTCTTGTTCCATTGTTTTTGGTACTTTCATTTTTAGTGGGAGCTTGTAAAGATCAAAGAAAGGAACCTGAATATAAAAGTGTTCCCATTGAGGAAATGGTATCAAATTCATATTTAAAGAACATTGACATGACACGTTTGGTTTCTCTCACAGATTCTATTTGTGGGATGAGTCTGAAGGACGGCGTTTCGGATACATTAATCGTGGATTCATTGATATATGGATTCTGCAGTGAAGGGTGCAAGCGGAAATTTACCGCCAATCTTAATTTACGATGAGAATATTCCGATCAGTATTTTTCAGGTTTTTTGTTGTCGGACTTATAGCTCTTGGGTTCATGTATTACGGTTATAGAATATCCAATCCGCAAAATAATGATGTTGTAGTCCTTCCGGTTTTCGGTCCTCAAGATGAAGAGGGTGGAGGGCATTTCATTTCTGATTTTGCTTTTACAGATCAGCTTGGGAAGAAAATTACTCAGGATGATTTTAAAGGGAAAATTTATATCGCTGATTTTTTCTTCGCAAAATGTGAGGGCATTTGTCCGATAATGAGCGATCAAATGGAAAGGGTATATATAAAATATGAATCAAACGACAAAGTGAGATTTCTCTCCCATACTGTAAAGCCTGAAGAAGATTCAGTTTCTGTTCTGGCAGAATACGCTAGACAGCATAATGCAAATCCATCTAAATGGCATTTCGTAACCGGCGATAAGAAGGACTTGTATAATATGGCAAGAGAGTCATATCTGGTAACTGTGTCTGAAGGTGACGGAGGAGCTGATGATTTTGTTCATACTCAATTTTTTGCGCTGGTTGATCCTCAGCGACGTATCAGAGGATATTATGACGGAACTGATTCTCTGGAAGTTGACAAATTGGTTGCTGACCTGGAGATTCTTCTGAAGGAGGAGTAGGGGAGGCAATTTGATTCAAGATAACCGACAGGGTTTTACTTTGTTTTAATAAGATTTTTTAATTTCCGGTAATATCTACCCTGTATTTCACTCCGTTTACCAAACCCTACGGACGAACAATAAAAATACTCTTGTTTTTTCATAAAATTCTCCTCTTTTTAGTTACCTTTATTGTGTGTGACCTGCGGTACATGCGATTGTAGATTTTCATAATTAGCTTAATGGAAAATTGTCAGGTGAGGGAGATATCACTCATGCAGTAGCGGTTCGTGAATGAATAAATCTATCCTTTAGCAAATGAGATACAATCACATCTTTCTGTTCAACCTCATCTTATTTGTCAACAGCCAGGTTTTTTCTCAAGATAGTGTTCAAATCATTTGGAAAGATATTTCTCCTGCTATTATTGAACATTCAACGGAAAGAAGTTTTACACCAGATCATTTTAGATCTCTGAAAGTTGACTTTGAAGCTCTAAAAGCTCAACTTCTTAAGGCTCCAATGGAGAATTCAACAGAAGCTGATAAGCAACAAATCATTTTGAACATTCCAAATCCAAAAGGTGCTTCTGAAGAGTTTGGAATAATTGAGAGTCCTGTTATGCATCCGGAATTGGGTGCAAAATATCCTTTCATCAGGACATACACTGCCCGGAGTTTAACAAATCCTTTACATACTGCCAGATTAGATTTTACTCAATGGGGTTTTCATGCCATGGTGATTTCACCGGACGGTTGGTATTTCATTGAGCCTTTTTACCAGGGAAATGTAAATGATTATATATGCTATTTTAAGAAAGATTCAAATCAGAAAGTTCCATTCGAATGTTCATTCAGAGAAGGTGGAGCCGATTCAGGCATTGACATACCGGGATCAAATGGTTTAGAGAGAAGTTCGGGATCACAATTAAAGACATACCGACTGGCATTGGCATCTACCAAGGAATATACAAATTTCCATGGAGGAACAGTTTCAGGAGCTTTGTCTGCCATGGTTACAAGTGTGAATCGTGTGAATGGTGTGTACGAGCTGGAAGTTGCAGTGCGAATGGTTTTAATCGCGAATAACAATTTACTTATTTCCACCAACACAAGTGGTTATGCATATACGAATGGCAGTGGGAGCACGATGTTAGGAGAAAATCAATCTAATATTGATGCAGTAATTGGCTCCGCTAATTATGATATAGGTCATGTTTTCAGCACAGGTGGAGGAGGGGTAGCATATCTTGGTAGTGTTTGTGGTGGGTCAAAAGCGGGAGGAGTAACAGGCCAGAGTTCTCCCGTCGGAGATAACTTCGATATAGATTATGTTGCCCATGAGATAGGACATCAGTTTGGAGGGTCGCATACTTTCAACAGTGTTACCGGTAATTGTGGAGGAGTAAATCGTTCCGCATCTTCAGCATACGAACCGGGTAGCGGTACGACCATAATGGCATATGCGGGAATATGCGGAGCAGATAACATTCAGCCTCACAGTGATCCTATTTTTCATTCGAGAAGTTACGATCAGAT
This sequence comes from uncultured Flavobacteriales bacterium, assembly GCA_964355885.1. Lineage (GTDB taxonomy): Bacteria > Bacteroidota > Bacteroidia > AKYH767-A > 2013-40CM-41-45 > QQVM01. The sequence goes on along the minus strand of CAYHFJ010000006.1, from coordinate 32,639 downwards.
TCAAACTTTTATTACAACAGGCAATGGAAATTCATGTGATGTACTTTCCAACACCGGCAACACTCCACCGGTTGTAAATGCAGGAACAAACTATACGATTCCTTATCTCACAGCATTTATATTAACCGGTTCCGCGACTGATGCTGATGGAGATCCTCTCACCTATTTATGGGAGCAGTATGATCAGACTGCGACCGGCGGAGCACCTAATTCTCCTTCAGGAAATTCACCAATTTTTCGTGTCTTCATACCAACAACAAATCCCGCCAGAACATTTCCGCGAATTGAAGATCTGGTACGTAATCAACAAACGCTTGGAGAAATTTTGCCGTCTTATGCCCGAAGTCTGAGTTTTAAATTTACTGCCCGTGATAATCGATTAAATGGTGGCGGGGTGGGGAATAATAATACTTCAGTGATTCTTACAGTGATCAATACAGGAACTGCTTTCGCTGTTACTTCTCCAAATAGCAATGTTACCTGGACAGGACTTACAAGTCAAAATGTGAGTTGGAATGTCAGTTCAACCAGTGCTTCACCTATCAATTGTGCAAGTGTTAATATTCTCCTTTCAATTGATAGCGGATACACATTTCCTTACACATTAATTGCTAATACTCCTAATGATGGTTCTCAACTTGTTTCAATTCCAAACATTGCCGGAAATAAAAATCGTATTAAAGTTGAGTCCGTCGGCAATGTTTTTTTTGATATGTCTGATATCAATTTTACAATTGCTGCCGGTTCTGGTGTACTGACAGATATTAGTACAAGCCCATTAGTATCAAATTCACTTTGTGCAGGGGCTGCATTGAATGTTAGTTTTATTGCCAATGGAATTCCAAATTCAGGAAATAATTATACGGTTCAATTATCCAATTCTTCCGGCTCATTTACCAGTGGTGTAACCAACATTGGCAGTCTGTTAAACTCAACAGTGAGTTCAGGGACGATTGCTGCGATTATTCCGGGTGGCACTATTTCAGGATCTACATATAAAATAAGAGTTATAAGCTCTAATCCGGCTGTCGATGGAACTGATAATGGTTCTAACATTACAATTTCAAACCCGCCACTTTTTCCTGGTTTGGTAAGCGGACTCAGTATTGTCTGTCAGTCTCAAACCGGTGTTGTATATGCAGTATCTCCAATTACAAATGCAACAGGGTATAATTGGACACTGCCTTCCGGAGCCTCTATCACTGCCGGATCAAATACCAATTCGATTACAGTAAGTTTTTCAGCCCTGGCTGTTTCAGGATCAGTTAGCGTCTCAGGCACTAACACGGCATGTGGCACTGGTCCGGCTTCGTCACTTTTTTCGGTAACAGTGAATTCACTTCCCGGTTCATCAGGAAGTATATCAGGCCCTGTCATTGTTTGCCAGTCATCATCGGGAAATGCATACTCTATTGCATCAGTTCCTAATGCAAGTTCTTATTTCTGGGTCTTACCCGCCGGAGCATCGATTACATCGGGTAGTGGAACAAACAGCATTCTGGTTTCTTATTCTGCATCCGCAGTTTCCGGTATTATCAGTGTCAACGGAGTAAATTCCTGTGGTTCAGGTTCTGTTGCAAATCTGTCAGTCAATGTCAATGTTAGTCCTGCACCTGCATTGATAAGTTCCGCGGATCCTCTTGAATTGTGTCCGGGGTATGATGCACTTTTATCATTTACTGCTGCTTCAGGTGTAAATTATCAGTGGAAAAAAAATTCTCTTGATATTCCTGGAGAGACAAATGCTTCTTATGCTGCAATTGTTGGCGGAACTTATAATGTAAGTTCATTACTTGCGCCATTGGCTCCTCAGTCATTTAGTAATACAAGTTCTGTTTCCATCCCGGATAATGATTGTAACGGAGCTTCCAGTACAATCACAGTGATAGGTTATTCATCTTCTGTCAGCACTTCGGGGATTACAATTCAATTGAACATTACGCATACGTATCTTGGGGATCTGGTATTGATGCTCGAAAGTCCGGATGGTAAAATTATCGGATTGAGTAATCGTGTAGGAGGTTCGGGAGATAATTATGTTAATACAATTTTTTCTGATGCAGGCTCCGGTCAAATTCCTTCAAGCGGTGTACCCTTCACAAATACTTACAAACCCTGGACAAGTTTATTCAACGTTTGCGTTCAAACTACGGCTACTACTTTTTCCGCGATCGGTTCCGGATCATTTAATCCCAATGGAATTTGGAAATTATGGGTTTATGACAGAGCCGGGATAGACGTCGGAACCATTGACAACTGGACAATTAATATCCCCGGATCGTTGGCAGGTACATGTGAAAGTATATCCAACTCTATTGTTATTACAGAAATTCCGCCGGTACTTATCAGTAATTTTTCTCCCTCATCAGGAATTTCAGGAACTTCGGTGATTATTTCAGGTGGCGATTTTAGCACAACAAATGGTGTATTGTTTAATGGGCTGCCTGCAATATTTACAATTGACAACAACACACAAATCACGGCTATTGTTCCTGCAGGAGCAACAACCGGATTCATCGAAATTGTAAGTGCATGTGGTAGCGTCTTTAGTTCGACAAACTTTATTTCCGTCAGTCCGGACTTGACTGTCCACCTGACCGTGTTCATTGAAGGATTCTACCGTGGTAGCGGACAAATGATTGCCGTTCTTTCAGGTTCTTTTTGTGATACAATTGAAGTAAGTCTTGCTGATCCGAATCCTCCTCATTCATTGCTATATTCTGTGAAAGGGACAATTGACCTTACCGGTACGGGTGATTTTACTTTTATCGGAGCCGGCCAGAATGAATATTATTATATTGTGGTAAAACACAGAAATTCATTGGAAATCTGGACTGAGGATTCCGTGTCATTTTTTATTTCGACGGTTAATTATAACTTTACAAATGTAGCAGGCAGAGCTTATGGAGCAAACCAGATAAGTGTTGGAGGAGGCAAATTTGCTATGTATAGTGGTGATATAAATCAGGATGGCATTATTGATAGTGCGGATGTTGTACTCATGGAAAATGGAATTCAGTCATTTTTATATGGCTATTATTCTTCTGACCTGAACGGTGATGGAATAGTTGAAAATGCAGATTATTCTGTTCTTGATAATAATTCGAGTGGCGTCATTTCAGTTTCTAAACCTTAATAAATCAGTTAACTAAAAGTGTAACTCCAAAAGTATTATACAAATAACATGAAAACATTTTTCTCTAAACCAAACAGTGAACACAGAAATTTTGAGAGACTCAACAGATTACTGATTTTGATTTTGTACGTAATGCTTTTTCAGGTTCTGACCTTGAATAGTTACGGACAGGACAATTCTCCTCACACTATCAAATTTAAAGCAGGAACATTTGTACCTGTAGAAAACATCGATAATTATATTTCCGGTAAGAGTGTATTACCGGCTGCTTTTACAGATGTACATTATGTCATAGTTCAATTCGAAAAACTTCCTGGTGAAGATGTAAAAACGGAGATGGCAAAGCAAGGCATTTTATTATTGGATTACCTTACAGGCAATGCCTATGCAGCAAGACTTTCTGATTCTCCATCATTTGAATTTATGAAATCATCCGGGGTAAGGTCTGTTTTTGTTCTTGAAAGTCGTTTTAAAATGGATGAAGGATTGCTTCATGGAGAAATTCCGGAATGGGCTGTGAAAGAAACCGGAATGGTTGATGTAAATATTATTCCTTATGAATGGATTCCTCTGGTACAATTTTCCGGAGTATTTGAAAAACTTGAATTAAAACTTCTTGCAGAAAAGGAACAGTTCAGAGTAATGACAATTCGCGTAAAGCGAGATCGTTTGGCCGATTTAGTAAATGAAAATTGGTTGCAATGGATGGAAGTTATTGCTCCAGAACCTAAGGATGATAATGTCCCCGGGAAAACGCTGCACAGGTCGAATGTATTAAATGATGGATTCAGAAATCTTACCGGTGATAGTGTGAGAATTGGAATCTGGGATGGAGGTACAGTCGGCCCTCACATGGATTTTATAGGCAGACTGGTTCTTGCTGAACCCTATCTTTCTACTGATCACGGTACTCACGTCGCGGGAACAATGGCCGGTGCAGGCTTACTTGATCCATTTGCAAGAGGTATGGCACCCAAAGCCAGGATTTATTCATACGATTATAATGGTGATGTAAATACTGAAGTTGCCGATGCAATAAGCACATATTCGATTACCATGACACAAAATTCCTGGGGCTATGGTGACGCATTTGTGAATTGTACAGTAAGAGATCCATACAATTCCAACAGCCGTGAGCAGGATATAAATATTCAGAATAATCCTACGCTAATGCACGTACACTCTTCAGGTAACTCTCAATCGGTTTGCATCGGAGGCTGGGGAACGACGACCGGAAAGGCGGCGAAAAATATGTTGGTAGTTGCGAATGTAACGAGCAGCGATGTCATTAGCAGTTCGAGCAGCTGTGGTCCTGTGATGGACGGTCGACTGAAACCGGAAATAAGTGGTATGGGAACAAGTGTGTATTCTACATTGCCAAATAACACTTACACAGGTGGTTATAGTGGAACTTCAATGGCTACTCCCGGAGTTTCCGGTACGATAGCGCAACTTGTTCAACGATACCGTCAGTTGAATGCCTACACGACTCCTCCGGCTTCACTCATGAAAGCTGTTGCTTGCAATACCGCTAAAGATTTAGGTACTGCCGGCCCTGATTTTAAATATGGATTTGGTAGAATCAACGGTGTTCAAGCTGCCCGGACACTTGAGAGCAATCGCTTTAAAATTGATAGCCTTGGAACAGGAAATACAAACTCATTCTCGATTTCTGTACCTGCTAATACAAAGCGACTTAAAGTAATGATCTGCTGGACTGATCCTGCCGGCGCGGCAAATGCGAATCCTGCTCTGGTGAATGACCTCGATCTCTCTGTCGTGGATCCTTCCATGACAAGCTGGAATCCCTGGGTGCTTGATACAGCGTTGCCTGCCAATGCCGCAACACGCCTTCCGGATCATTTAAATAATATTGAACAAGTAACCTTAGACAACCCTGCAAGTGGAACTTTTATTCTCAACGTGAATGGATATGCTGTTCCTGTGGGGGCTAAGCAGATTTATTCAATCACCTGGGAAATTGAATCGTCATACATAGAGATTACTTATCCAAACGGTAGAGAAGTTTTTGTTCCCAGTTCTACTGAAGTCATCTATTGGGATCATCTAGGTGTAACCTCCACTCAAACCATACAGTACAGTATTAATAACGGAGCTAACTGGACTACTATTTCATCTTCTGTTGCATCTACGACTTCACGATACAGTTGGATTGTTCCTTCTGTGGTCACAGCTCAGGCATTGATACGAATTACAAGTGGCGCGTTAACAGATGTAAGTGATTCGATGTTTAATATACTTGGAACCCCTTCAGGTCTGGCCATTAGTGCCGGATGCGTATCCGGACAGGTAAGCGTGTCATGGGCCGCGGTGACGAATGCGACACATTACGATGTTTTGCAACTGGATCCGGTAAGCGGTGTTTGGAATCTGGCCGGGACAAATATTACCGGTACACAGCATTTTGTTTCTGGTCTCACGATTGCTAATACATATTGGTTTTCTGTCCGGGCAAGAAATAATACAAGTTCGGTCGTTGGGAAAAATGCTATTGCAAAATCAGTTCTGGTTCCTGTTATTATTTCTACCCCTCCTTACGTTATTGCTGACGGTCCTCTGGAAGTTTGTCCGGGAGACACCCTTTTACTTACAGGTGGAAACGTCGTCGTGAACAATTATCAGGTGGAGACCATTCCTTATGTGAGCTATTCTGTCAGCACAGATATTCCGGTTACTCTGACCGATGACGCTGTAACTTCCGCTCTGCCAGTTGGATTTACATTTAATTATTTTGGTAATCCATATACACAATTTTACATCGGCTCCAACGGGATCATAGGATTTAATGCAAGCAGTCTGGGAAGCGCTTATACACCTCAAACAATTCCTAATGCGACAGTTCCGAATGATTTAATTGCTTTCGTCTGGACAGACTTGAATCCAACAGCGGGTGGGACAATTACCTATCTAACCGCAGGAACTGCACCAAACAGGAAATTAATTGTTAGTTATAATAATGTGAATCGTTATGGGTCAACGAGTACTGTCAATGGTCGTATTGAATTATCTGAGAGTTCAGATATAGTTGAGATTCACAGTTCCGCCGTCTCATCAGGAACTAATACAATGGGACTTGAAAATTCCAGTGGTACAATTGGAGTACCGTCTCCGGGACGTAATAATTCTTCCTGGAGTATTTCAATACCCGAAGCTATCCGCTTCGTACCCTATAACTCAAGCATAATATGGCAACCGGGATCTGTGAATACGGCTCAGTTAAGCGTTACCGTTCCTCAAAGCTATTCATTCAGTTACACAGCGAATGGATGTTCTTTTTATTCAGATACTGTCAGTGTAACCACATGTGCCGCCGATGTTAATATAAATTTGAAGGCACTGATTCAGGGATTTTATAAAGGAGGAGGAAAGTTGGTTAGTATTTTATCTGCCGCTGGTTGCGATACCGTGTTTTTAAAGTTGGCTAATAATATTTCACCGTACAATGTTCTCTTCACAGATACTGCTATTCTTGACACAAACGGAAATGCGGATTTTATTTTTCCTCCCGGAATTACAGGCAATTCTTATTATTTAGTTCTTCAGCATCGAAATTCTCTTGAAACATGGAGCGCATCTCCTGTTTTAATAAATTCACCGACGATGTTTTATGATTTTACATTGAATGTCAACAGTGCCTATGGGAATAACCTTTGTACGTTAGGTGATGGTTATTTTGCAATCTGGAGCGGAGATATTGATCGTAATAATTTAATAGATTTTACTGACCTCACTATACTACAAAATAATATTATTCTTTTTTCGTATGGTTATAATTTAGGAGATATTACGGGAGATAATTGTATAGAAGCCGCTGATTATTCACTTCTCGAAAATAATTTGCCATTATTGCTGCAGGTATTAAAACCTTAAATTATTCTGCTTCGATTATTGAATAATTAATTCTGTGACAACGAATGCCGCAAATACCAGACTGGCAATTCCATTGGTAGTAAAAAACGCGATATTTACTTTGCTAAGATCATTTGATTTAACCAGAGTATGCTGATAGATCAGAAGGGCGGTAAAAATAATAAAACCGGCCCAATATGTAAATCCGAATCCCGCAATAGTTCCGGCTATGAATAAGAAAATGACCGACATCAGATGGAAAAACACAGAAGTGTTTAATGCCTTCTTCCTCCCAAAAATTGATGGCATCGAATAGAGATCCTGAGATTTATCGAACTCGTCATCCTGTAAAGCGTAAATGATATCAAAACCTGTAACCCAGGTAAGGACAGTCATTGAAAATAAAATCGGAATCCAGTCAAATTCTCCGGTCACTGCAATATAGGCTCCAATCGGAGCGAGGGATAGTCCTATCCCTAGAACTAAGTGACAAAGCCATGTAAATCTTTTCGTGAAAGAATAACCAAGTACCACGACTAATGCTATTGGCGATAGTGCAAAGCAAATGGAATTTATAAACCATGTTGTTGTAATAAATGCTGCAGAACTTAAAATTACAAGAAAAGCTGCAGATTTTGCTGAGATTATTCCGCTTGGAATCTCACGAACCTTTGTCCTGTCATTTTTGATATCATAGTGTCTGTCAGCCCATCTGTTGAATGCCATGGCAGCGGTTCTTGCGAAAACCATACAAAGGATAACAAGGATGAACAGGAAGCCATCAAATTTTTGTTCAGGCTGGGAGACTCCTAACATAAATCCAATAACCGCGAAAGGCATCGCAAAGATGGTGTGGCTGAATTTAACGAGTGATAAATAGTCTTTTATTGGATTTGCCACACAAAAATATTTTCATTACAAATGTATTGGAATTCCTGAGATAATGAACAAAAAAAAGACGGATAAGATCCGTCTTGCTATTGAGGAATTATCCCATTAGTAAATCAGGAGTTTGGTCGTCTGCTTTTGTTGGCCATCAATTAACAGCGAGCAGGTGTATATCCCTGCAGCTAATCCATCAGAATTCAGTTCTACATGATTAGCACGATCAGTTAACTCAATTTCTTTTATAAATCTGCCGTATGTATCATGGATAGAAATAGTCGCGAATTTATATTTTATAACAGAGTTGAAATTATATTTAATGATTGTTTGTCCATGGAAAGGATTGGGATAATTGAGCAATTCTAAATTAGATGAATTATTGATCTCCTCTAAGCCAACGGTACAACCTTTTACCACACTATAGCCATTCACTTTTCCATATCCCCATTCATTATCAGGAAGAGAACTTCCGGTGAAAGTATCTCTGTCTGCACAATTAATAACTGCGTTTTTAACTTCCTGCCAATCAGCAGTAGGATTCTTCTGCAGATATAAGGCTACTATCCCGGCAACAGCAGGAGACGACATGGATGTTCCACTGCTGCGCTTATGTTTTTTTCCGGCTGCCACTTTATCCGGTTCTGTAGCGGATAAAATATTTAATTCATCCTGTCGTGCGCAGGACAGCACCCATTCTCCGGTAGCATTGATATCCGGTTTGATTCTTCCATCACGTGTTGGTCCGCGACTGGAGAAGCCTGATAATTCTCCTGTGTGTAAAGTTGTATCACGGGTGATAGAAAAGTTAGCATTCGTATAAAAGTTCCGGTTAGTATAGCTGCCAACAGTGATTACCTTGTCACTGCAAGTGAATGAACTTACTATTGTTTGATCGTTATCAGGTTTTTTATATTTACTGATAAAAGGAAAACTCACCGAATCCGGTAAATTATCAAAGACCATATCCAAACTCCAGGTATCAAGTCTTCCCGCGCCTTTGGACATTAATCTCCAGAAATACCGGCTTGTATCAGAACCGGAAATATTCATTACCGAATCAGGCGTGATGAAATATTCCAGTGAATAACTTCCATTCCACGATTGGGCGAGACTTTCAACGATTCCAAGACGTTGAGAACCTTTATAGATAGTGTCTGTACGAATAACACCCGGCTGACTGAGTACGGTAGTAAATGGTAAACCTCCGAGGTATTCATGACTTGGTACAATTCTGTCAATTCCAACACTAAACTGAGCATTCTGAAAAGTACCTGAATCACCCCATAACTGCATATATATACCTTGGCTGCTAAACTGAAACCAGGTGAATGAAGTATCCGCAGTCATCTCGTAGCCCAGATGGAGAGGAGCAGTACCTGCATTACCTGCAGCACATACAATTACTCGCCCCGGTTTTGCAGATAAGAGATTGTCAATTGCCTGTGCCTGAATGTCTTTAGCATCATGTGAGCCGAAGTAGGTACCCAGACTGATGTTGATCACAACAGGTTTGTTCAGATCATCAGCACGGTCGAAGATGTATTTTACAGCATCAACAAGAGATGAGAGAAAATCATTATCAGGGCGGTTAAGGTTCATTTTTACAATGACCATATCTGATTTGGGTGCAACACCTTTGTAGTTATTTACCGCCAAACCACTGCCACAGGCAATTCCTGCCACATGTGATCCATGACTGAACTGGCTGTCAAAATGTTGTGAGGAAGTGTCAATCTGGTTACCGATATATTCTTTTCCGTATCCATATGGCTGAGCTTGCGTTGCGGGATCAAAATTAATTATGGCCTGATCCCAGAGGTATTTAATTCGAGTGCGACCAAATTCGTCGCGAAAATCAGGGTGTGTATAGTCTATTCCTTCGTCAATAATTCCTACTACAACGCCATCTCCATCATAGCCTTGAGGAAGATTAAATCCGTAATGGACTTCCTGAACATGATTCTTGATTACCAATTGATCATTCATTGGTTGAAGACGGAGATCGTTACTTTCAATTCGTACAATACTTCCAACAGTTGCCAGATTATGAATTTTACTTATCGGAATACGGATAGCCGCAATGTCACCTGCCGCATATTTAAAAACTCCTCCTGCCGCTATAGTTTCACGAAAAATATCATCAATGTTTCCTTTAACAAATAATGCAATCTCATGATCGGCTTGTCTTGAATTAACCAATTTCTTCTGCAAATCGAAATTCATTTTTGAAGAGTGCTGTCCGGAAGTATTCTGGGCGAAAAAGAGCAGTAAAAACAGACTGAAGTAAGATAATTTCATGGTTGATTTAGTTCAGATTGGTATATTCGATTTTAATACTCAAATTTGAACTTTTAGTTGCAGAAGCTGCTATAAAAAGACTACCGGAATCAGTTGATGATGATGGTAAATTATCGAACAATTTTTGCGAAATTTGCAAACTTCCTAATCAGTAAGGTTAAAACTACTGCTTCGGTTAATCAATACATGCAATTACTTAAAATTGAACAACTTACCATAAGTTGAACAATTTTTCAAACATTCCTGAATAGTTTAATAAGTTTAAAATCATTCCATGTCAGACGATAAGAAGGTCATATTTTCAATGGTTGGTGTCAGTAAGACATACTCCCCGGGAAAGCAGGTTCTAAAAAATATTTATTTGTCCTTTTACTACGGCGCAAAGATCGGGATACTTGGATTGAACGGTGCGGGTAAATCCACCTTGATGAAGATCATAGCCGGACTGGAAAAATCTTTTCAGGGGGAAGTTGTTTTCTCACCAGGTTACGCAGTAGGATATCTTTCACAGGATCCACAATTGGATCCTACAAAAACAGCACGTGAAATCGTGATGGAGGGTGCTCAAAAGGTTGTTGATCTTCTGAAGGAATTCGAGGAAATCAATAATAAATTTGCTGAACCAATGAGCGATGATGAGATGAACAAGCTCATTGAAAGACAGGGAAAAGTTCAGGATGCTATTGATGCAGCTGAGGGTTGGGAGATTGATAATAAGATTGAAATTGCAATGGATGCATTGCGTTGTCCGGATCCGGAAGCTTCTGTAGCCAATCTTTCCGGCGGAGAGAAGCGGAGAATCGCATTGTGTCGCTTGCTGCTACAGGAACCGGAAATTCTCTTGCTGGATGAACCGACGAATCACCTGGATGCTGAATCTGTACTCTGGCTCGAACAGCATTTGAAGCAATATAAAGGAACCGTCATTGCAGTAACACACGACCGTTACTTTCTTGATAATGTTGCAGGCTGGATATTGGAACTCGATCGTGGAGAAGGTATTCCATGGAAAGGTAATTATTCTTCCTGGCTGGAGCAGAAATCCAATCGCCTTGCACAGGAAGAGAAAACTGAAAGTAAGAGACAAAAGAGCTTACAACGGGAACTGGAGTGGGTACGTATGTCACCTAAAGGAAGACATGCTAAATCTAAAGCAAGGTTGACGGCTTACGATAAAATGGTCAGTGAAGACGGCCGCGAACGTGAAGAGAAGTTAGAACTCTTCATTCCACCGGGTCCACGTCTTGGCTCTGTTGTGATTGATTTTGAAAATGTAACCAAGAGTTTTGGTGATCGTGTCCTTTTTGAAAATCTGACTTTCTCTCTGCCTCCTGCAGGAATTGTAGGAGTGATAGGTCCAAACGGAGCCGGTAAAACTACTTTATTCAAGTTGATAATGGGACAGGAGAAACCTGATTCAGGGACAATAAAAATTGGAGAGACGGTTAAAACAGCTTATGTCGATCAATCACACGATGATCTAACTCCCGGTAAATCTGTATATGAAATAATATCCGGCGGAACAGATACAATGATGGTTGTTGGTCGTCAGCTAAATTCCAGAGCTTATGTTTCCCGTTTCAATTTTAATGGTACGGATCAGAGCAAGAAGCTTGAAGTTTTGTCCGGTGGAGAAAGGAATCGCGTTCACCTTGCCATCGCATTGCGTGAAGGATCTAACGTGCTTCTGTTGGATGAGCCGACAAATGATATTGACATAAATACTCTCCGTGCACTGGAAGAGGGTATTGAAAATTTTGCAGGTTGTGCGGTGATCATCTCTCACGATCGTTGGTTCCTTGATCGTGTCGCTACACATATTCTCGCTTTCGAAGGTGATTCGCAGGTTTATTTCTTTGACGGAAATTTCTCCGAATACGAAGAAAACAAAAAGCAGCGATTGGGCGATACACAACCTCATCGAATTCGTTACAAGAGTCTCGTCAGATAATATTAGAGTATTTTCATGCAATAGGAGTAATTCTCTCTTGAAAGAAAATAAGTTCATTTTTTAATCCGAGGATTTTTTAGCTCATGAAACCAGGAATTCCTAAAGGCACACGAGATTTTTCACCCGGAGAAATGATCCGGAGAAATTATGTTTTTGATTTAATCAAAGATGTATTCAAAAAATTCGGTTTCGAAGAAATTGAAACTCCTGCCATGGAAAATCTTAGCTCCCTTGAAGGAAAATATGGCGAAGAAGGAGATAAGCTTTTATTTCGTATTCTGAATTCCGGTCCTGTAATTGACGAGATCCGGAATAAAAAGGATGTTATTCGGCATAGTGATGTCACAGAAAAGGGACTTCGATACGATCTCACTGTTCCTTTTGCGCGATACGTTGTGATGCATCAGAATGAAATCACCTTTCCATTTCGCCGATATCAGATTCAACCGGTGTGGCGTGCAGATCGTCCTCAAAAGGGAAGGTATCGTGAATTTTATCAATGTGATGCCGATGTGATCGGAAGTACTTCTTTGTTCAGCGAGGTGGAATTGATCCGTATTATCGATGAAGTGTTCCGTCGGTTAGTTGTTGGATTTTCCATTAAATTAAATAACAGGAAAATATTGGCCGGAATTGCAGAGGTAATTCAGGCACCTCACCAACTTATAGACATCACAGTCGCTCTTGATAAGCTTGATAAAATCGGACAGGATAAAGTCAATGATGAATTGCTCAATAAGGGTATCAGTAAAACAGCAATTGACAAAATTCAACCTCTTCTTCTGCTGAATGGAACAAACAACGAGAAAATTACCGCCCTCAAATTATTTCTCAAAGAATCTGAAGTTGGAATGAAAGGCATAGGAGAAATTGAATTGATCTTCGAAATTCTGAAAAAGACGGATGCCGATTTCAAGATGCCGAAACTTGATATTTCTCTTGCTCGTGGTTTAAATTACTATACCGGTGCTATCATTGAAGTTAAGGCAGATGACAAGCGTTCCGCTTTTACCAGTAGTATTTGCGGCGGCGGCCGCTATGATGATCTTACCGGCATTTTCGGACTGCCTAACGTTTCTGGTGTAGGTATTTCTTTTGGCGCGGATCGAATTTGTGATGTACTCGACGAAGTAAATGGTTACCCTGATTTCAGCGGAGTGACTACACGAATTCTCTTTGCAAATTTTGGTATGGAAGAAGCCATTTACTGCTTTCGCATTATTAATCAGTTGCGAGAAGGTGGAATAGGAGCCGAGTTGTATCCAGATGCAGCAAAGATGAAAAAACAAATGTCCTATGCGGATGAAAAAAAGATTCCCTTTGTTGCATTGATTGGTTCGGATGAAATGAAGAGAGGAGAAATCACGATTAAAAACATGAAGACAGGTGAACAGTCAGTCTTGAACTTTAATGAATTATTGCAAATTCTGAAGTAAAATTAATTTTTCAAATGAGCCAATATAAAATTTCCTCTGCCGTACTTGATTTTGAAGCGATTGAAACCATTCTGCAGGAGGAACAAAAACTAACTTTGTCTGAGGAGTCAAAGAAAGCGATTCAGGATGGTCGTAATTATCTGGATAAAAAATTACAAAATCATAAGGAGCCAATTTATGGAATCAATACCGGATTTGGTTCTCTCTATAATAAGTCGGTTTCTGAATCAGATCTTTCGCAATTACAGAAAAACCTGGTGATGTCGCACGCATGTGGAACAGGTGAGGAAGTTCCCGCGGAGCTGGTTAAGATCATGCTTCTATTAAAGATACAGGGTTTATCATATGGAAATTCCGGTGTGCAATTAAAAACTGTAAATCGGCTTATTGATATGTTCAATGAGAATGTGATTCCTGTTGTTTATCAACAGGGTTCACTGGGAGCTTCAGGAGACCTTGCGCCACTGGCTCATCTGTGTCTCCCCTTAATCGGCGAAGGGGAAGTGTTTTATCAAAATAAAGTACAATCTGCCAGGACTGTATTGAGAAAGCTTAACTGGAAGCCAATAGAATTGCAATCCAAGGAGGGTCTGGCTCTATTGAATGGAACTCAATTCATGGCTGCCTATGGTGTTCATTCATTAATAAGAAGTTATCAAATCGCATCACTTGCAGATTTTATCGGTACGATATCACTCGAAGCTTTTGATGGTCGTCCTGAACCGTTCGACAAACTTATTCATAAGATTCGTCCTCATCAGGGACAGGTTGATGTTGCGGAGAATATCCGGAGTATACTCAAAGGTAGCGAACTGATAGGCAGAAAAAAGGCGCACATTCAGGATCCCTATTCATTCCGATGCATTCCGCAGGTACATGGTGCTTCCCGTGATGCAATTAATTACGCGGCTAATGTGTTTCTTACAGAAATAAATTCAGTCACTGATAATCCCACATTGTTCCCTGAGGAGGATAAAATTTTATCAGCGGGAAATTTTCACGGACAACCTCTTGCCTTAGCAATGGATTTTCTTGCCATCGCTTTATCAGAGTTGGGAAATATTTCAGAACGAAGAACCTATCAACTCATTTCCGGACAACGTGAGCTTCCTCCATTTCTCGTTAAAGAACCCGGTCTTAATTCCGGTTTAATGATTCCACAATATACTTCTGCCAGTATTGTAAGTCAGAATAAACAATTATGTAGTCCGGCTTCAGTTGACTCCATTGTTTCATCAAACGGGCAAGAGGATCATGTTAGTATGGGGGCTAATGCCGCGACGAAATTGTACAAGGTTGTGGATAACGTATACACGATTCTGGCAATAGAATTGATGACAGCTGCACAAGGACTTGAGTTCAGACGTCCTTTAAAAAGTTCAACAATGGTAGAGGAGTTCATTTCGGCTTATAGAAAGAAAGTACCTTTCATAAAAAAGGACAAGGTTTTGTATACGGAAATTCAAAAATCAAGAGAATTCCTGCTTGCTTTCTGAGGAAATGGCTTGTTATAATGTATCCCGGCAGAAGTTTTTTCGTTATAAATAGGAATACAAGTTGGTTAATCTGCTTTCTATTGTTGGCATTTTCAATTAATTTTAGAGGATTATTATTAGTGTTGAATTCTGTTGTCATACTAGTGGCAATTTCATAATGAGAAAATTTGTCCTCTTTATTCAGGTAATATTTGTTATGCAGGTGCAGGCACAATTTTCCCGCATCGGGCAAAAGAACTTTAGTGTTTTCACCAAACGGGAAGTTACTATAAGCCCAGAACTTTTAGAGATGTCTAAGGATTGGCAATCTCATCCTGATTTTGGTATTCTTCCGTATCAAAATCCCCCCGAAATATACTGCGTGGAGCTTATTGACAGGAGAGACCGTTACAGCAGATATTTCGTTGAGTCGGGAAGTGGAGGTACTCATTTCTTCAGGCAGCAGGCATATTCTCCTATCAATTACAAAGACAGTGATGGCAGATGGAGGGAGATCAACTACAGACTATCTCCTGATAAGAAATCTGAGGGGATTTTTACTGCCGCACAACAGCCAACCCCATTTGTATTAAATCTTATCGATAGATATTCATCTGTTCAGTTCAATGGAGATGTATTAAAATTCAATCATAGTTTGAAGTTGGTACATGTTGATGAAAACGGAAATCAAAATAGCCTTGGTATTCCTGATTGGTCTAATTATTCTGCAGGTGATGATGGTTTGCGCATTTTTAATTTCTATCCCGGAATAGATCTGGTCTTCACCTTCTCCACTGGTGCGATGGAGACGAGCTTTATTCTCAAACAAAATCTGAATCTCAGTGGTGGTTTTTTAATCCTGATGCAGGATTTCGATATACCTGAAGGTATGAGTTTTTACCCTACTTCTGATAGAGTAGGAGGAGTACACGAGGACTTGCATATCGGAGGTGTTGACAAAGTCCCGGTGTTTACTATTGAAAAATGTTATGCATATGATAATGCAATAATTCCACAGAGACAGGATTTGCATGTAAAAGTTGAAAAAGGAAATAGGCTTGCAGTTTTTACAGCTGTCGAATGGCTCAATGATCCTTCAACGGTTTATCCTGTAGTTATTGATCCGGTTGTCACTACCCAGAATTCGATCGCTGCCGGAGCAATTACCGGTACGCAGTTCTCTCCGGTCTGTTGGACTAATAGCTGTGATTTTTTTCTCACTGTCCCCACTCCGGCAAATACAACTATCACGAATATTTACGCATCCTTTGAATACTTTGCAACCGGTGCTTGCTTTGCACAGGATGGCGGTTTCAGTATTGACTTTGCATCATGTACCTATCCAACAGCCGCACCGGGAGTAATTACCTGTCCCTTTGCAGTATCTAATTTTAACTGTGGAATTTTAAATGCCACCACTCTCCCTGATTTTACATCTTGTCTTCCGGCACCTCAATGTGCCTCACAAAATCTTGATTTTACTTTGCATTTTTATCGTTGCAATAATGATCCTTCTGCCATTTGTGGAAATGCATGCATTCGCGCCTCACAGCCCTGGATGATGACTATTGAAGGACGGACAATGGAAATGATTTATAATAGTCCCAATCAGATTATTTGTACAGGTGACTCAGTGAATGTTGTTACAATTACTCAATTTGGCGTACAGCCTTATCAATATGTCTGGTCTCCTTTGTCAACGAATAATGATACAATTCGGGTTAGTCCAACAGTGAACACAAATTATAGTGTAACGGTGACAGATGCCTGTGGAACTACAGGGTCAGGATCGAGTTCTGTTCAGGTGACTCCATATAATAATCCGGGTTTTAGCATTAGCCCCAATCCTGCATGTATCGGACAAGCAATCACACTTCAGGGATTTGGATCCGGTCCACTTTCTTCCTATGACTGGATTGTTCCCGGAAGTAACGCTACAGGCGGAGTGATTAACAACACTAATTCTCCGATTATCCAGTATACAGTTCCGGGAGTTTATCAGATTACGTTAAGTTATACTTCAAACTCCTGCATCTTCGACTCTACATTGACGATGGTGATCGATGGTGCTTCCGCGGCTGATGTAAGTCTTTCTTCACTTCCGGCAGGTGCTGTTTGTCCCGGAGATACCGTGCGATTTTTTGCAAGTCCTGTGAATGGAGGCAGTCTGCCAACTTATGACTGGTATATTGATGGAATACTTGTTCAGTCTGGCTTGTCTGATTCTTTGAAGAGTAATACTTTTTTCAATGGATCGTTGGTTCAGGTAGTACTTACATCCAATTCCCCATGCTCAAATCCTCAAATTGATACTGCCGCACTGTTTGTTGTGTTCAGTAATGCGGTTACTCCTGCCGTTAGTGTAAGTCCGGATACAAGTGTTTGTCCTGGTGCTGCTGTTACATTTACTGCTGCTCCTGTGAATGGAGGTGTTGCACCTGCTTATCAGTGGACCATTAACGGGCTTCCGGCAGCCGGCGGGACAACAAGTATTTTTAATACAATTATTAATTTGACAGATACAGTAATCGGGGTAAATATGATATCCTCCCTAAGTTGTGTCATCAGTCCGAATGCTACAGATACAGTACATATTTCTTTTGAACCACAGATCGCACCTGTTGTTTCACTCTCAGCATCTCCTGCGGGGGCGGTTTGTGCCAATGATCCTGTGACCTATACCGCACGGACGAACGGGGGAGGCGCTACACCAACTTACCAATGGTACTTGAATGGTATAGCAAGCGGAGGAGTAACACCGGATTCTACATTTCTCATTAATAATCCTTCTCAAGGTGATTCTATAAGTGTAAGAATGACTTCTTCACATACTTGCCTGTTAAGTACTAGTGCGTCAAGCTGGTCATTGATGACAGTAACAGCAGCGGCTTCTCCTGCAGTGAGTCTCTCTGTTCTGCCATCCTTATCAGTCTGTGAAGGAGATACAGTTGTGTTTACCGCCTCAGCGAATGCTGCAGGTGCATCACCGGTTTATCATTGGTTTGTAAATAGCACTCCGCAACTCAATAGTGATTCAATATTTTCTACCTATACTTTGAATGATCAGGATCTTGTATGGGTAGAAGTTATTTCTTCCCTTTCCTGTGCAATTCTTCCTGCCGATACTGATTCAGTTGTCGTCAGCGTTTCCCCAATAAGTAATCCTTCTGTAACGATCATGAATACCGGGAATGGTACATGTGTTGGGGATACCATTCATTGGTCTGCAACTACGAGTAATGGCGGACCTTCCCCTGCATTTCAATGGACAGTAAATGGTATTTCTCAAGGGTTTAATACAGACACTTTTTCGTTCATGCCACAGGATGGTGATCAGATTCAGGTGACATTGATTTCCAACAGCCAATGTGCACTTATTCCTGTCGTACAGTCAAACACCCTGACAGTGAATTTGCAACAGTATGTAAGTCCTGTTATCACTATTCATGCGAGTCCTTTTGATACTATATGCGCGGGACAGCAAGTTTCTATTTCATCGCTTGCGCAGAATGGTGGAGCTTCACCCCAATACATCTGGACAATCAATGGAATAGTTATAGGAACCAATTCTCCGACTTTCATCAGTGATACCTTTCAGCATGGTGATATTATTCAATTGAGAATGATTTCAAACGCCCCTTGTTTGATTCAACCGGATACAACTTCTAATTTTATTCGTATACTTACTTATACCGCATTAACTGTTCAGCTGAATGGAAGTGGAAATAATTGTCCGGGTACTCCTGTATTATTGAGTGCAAGAGCCGGTGGTGGGGATGGAGGACCTTATACTTATTCCTGGTTTCATTCTTTTGAGCAAACAGACTCTGTAATCGTTCAACCAAAAATATCAACACAGTACACTGTTCAGGTTAAAGATAATTGTGGAACAACATTTATCAATGGTTCGATTGTTATTCCTGTTTTGAGTGGACCAACATCGGCTTTGAGCTTTTCTCCTGATGAACTTTCCACATTTAATAATCTCGTTCAATTTCAAAACTTGTCACAGAATGCTGTCTCCTGGCGATGGGATTTTGGAGACAGTACATTCAGTGTATTATTGAATCCACAGCATACTTATGATTCAGCCGGAACATATGAGTTGATATTGGTTACCCAATCTTCAAATGGATGTACTGACACTTTACGCTATAGAATAGTTGTAACCGAAGATATAGCTGTATTTTTTCCAACTGCCTTTTCACCGAATGGAGATTTTCGGAATGAAACCTGGCAACCCATAGGAGCAAGTCTGAAGGCTTATGAGTTCAGAATTTTTGACCGTTGGGGACAACTAATTTTTACAGGGAATGAGGATATGGCATGGGATGGCCATGTACACCTTACAAGTACACCCGCTCAGAATGGAGTTTACATTTACCATGTTGATTTGAAAGAAGAAAAATTTGGAGAGAAGATAGTTGTGGGGAGGGTGACGTTGATAAGATAGAGCGCGCCGTCATGGTGCTACTCTATAGGAAATTGACGCTTTGTACATTCAACACTCAGATACGTACTTGCAGGATTCGGAAACACTTGGAGTGAACCTTTTTGTTGAACTTCCATTGCTTGTATCCCAGCATGAGTAACTAAAATCCTGGAAACAGAATTGTCAGAAGTTCCATCGGTATTCACAGGCGTAAACATGACCCACCAGTCTCGTTCATTCCCATGCTTTAGGGCAACAAGTTTACCAATCAGTCCTCTTTTGCATCATTAATGGATTTAATTACATTTGTGATTAAACAGGAAGTGCCGTGAGAAGGGAGACTTTCAAGCACAGTTCCATGAGAACGCAAAAGTTAAATTCTTTCTCGTGACTTGACTAGTGACAAGTATAAAACGCTATCCGGGATCAATAGAATAGATAGAAAATGAAAGCAATTGTATATACAAAATATGGGCCACCAGAAGTTGCCAAATTGATGGACGTTCCTAAGCCATTTCCAAAGGACAACGAAGTATTGATCAAGGTTTATGCATCTACTGTAAATCGAACAGACGCTGGTTTTCGTAGTGCCGAATATTTTATTTCAAGATTTTGGACTGGACTGTTACGACCAAAATATCAAATATTGGGTTGTGAGTTTGCAGGTGTAATTGAAGAGATTGGTCAGCTTGTAACAACATTCAGGAAGGGAGATAAAGTTTTTGGGTATAATGACAAAACATGCGGTGGACACAGTGAGTATTTAACAATTGGTGAAACGGATGCCATTACAAGTATGCCTGAGGGCTTTCGGTTTGATGAAGTTGTAGCTCTTACAGAAGGAGCACATTATGCCTTGGTGGATATCAGAGCAGCGAAAGTAGAACGGGGACAAAACGTTTTAGTGTATGGAGCAACAGGTGCTATTGGATCTGCGGCTATTCAATTATTAAAACATTTTGGTGCAATAGTAACTGCAGTTTGTAATACAAAAAATGTTGAGCTCGTAAAAAGTCTTGGTGCCGATACCGTTATTAATTATCAAACACAGGATTTCACAAAGATTGAGAATAAATTTGAATTTATTTTTGACGCGGTAGGTAAGAGCTCATTTGGACAATGCAAACCTTTACTGACCGATAAAGGAATTTACATTTCAACCGAATTGGGTAAAAATGGAGAGAATTTACTTTTCGCGTTTACTACACCGATTCTTGGGGGCAAGAAACTTTTATTTCCAATTCCATCAATTACTAAAGAAGATGTAATGTTTTTAAAGGAGCTTTTTCAGAAAGGTGAATTCAAACCTGTAATTGATAGGCAATATAAATTGGAGCAAATTGTAGAGGCGTATATATATGTTGAATCCGGACAAAAAACCGGCAATGTTATATTAAAAGTAGTTGAATGACTATAGCATTAGCCACTAACAAGGGTCAATTGCTTCAGCGGGAGGACGAGGAAATAAAAACATTAGCATTAAATAAAGTTGGGAGTGTTTTGGCGCAGGAAGTTCCGAAAACACAACTATCGCATGCACCGCAAGCACTGGCGGTATTTTAAATGCGTAATAATTTCTTAGAAAATTCTTTTCCATCTTTGTGTTGTGCAAATAATTCCACTCCGTCACCCATTGGTCTGACTTTAGGGTTGTCAGAAAAGTCCTTTCTGTGACTGTGATGAGTATGCCGGTATCGAGAAGGCATTAACATTTCCATTTCTTTTCCGATAATTTCATCTCTATTATAGCCAAAAAGATTTTCAGTATGCGCATTCACTAAATGAATTTTTCCGTCACTATTTACTATTACAATAGCGTCAGGTGCAGATTCCAAAATTGCCTTGAATTTGTCTTCCGCTCTTTTCCTTTTACTTACATCAATGGCTAAATCAATAGTTTTCTGTTCAATTTTTTTGTACTTGATTATCAAAATAGCACATATGATAACAACAACAATAGAGGAGATGCGATTAGTTATTGAAATATAACTTTCTACAACAAGTGGAGCTGGAGGAGAAAACAAATATCCTGCTATTATCAGCCCTATGGCTGTAAAGGCAGTCATTAAGATAAATTTTCTGTCTTTAGTCCACAAAGATAGGAGCATAACCCCTCATAGAGGATACCGTCTGCAATGCCAAGAGGTGTCTGCAAGTCAATGATAAAAATGGCCAGCGACAATAAAAATCCTATTGTAACTATAAGATTAGAAGATATTTATTTGTCAAGCCACATTTTTAAAACTATTACTTGATTAAAAATTAAATGTCTCGTATAGCAGTCCCATGCTTTCCGCTAAATTACTGATTAATATAAATTTTGTCTGTGCAATTTTATTGATTGAATACTATTCTCAGTTCTTATCGTTAAGAGGTAAAAGCCATTTGAGCCGGTAAAGGAGTGAACAGAATTGATTTCTGTTTTTCCCGGATTCAGGATAAGATGTTCTTCAAAAACAAGCCTCCCTGTGAGATCACGACATTGTATAAAGGCAGATTCCGAATGTGTGCCGTAAGAGTGTATTTGAAGTAAATCAGTAAATGGGTTTGGAGAAATGCTGAATTTATTTTTGTCCGTTGACACATCGATTATTCCTGTTGTAAAATCTTCCCTGCACACCGTATAAGATCCGCCGGAAAGGTATCTTGCCTTTGCCGGATTAGTGCCGCTACCAGATGTATTCGGAATACCTATTGATGGCCATGTTCCGGTTGCTCCCCAGAATGAAGGAGGAGAGGTGAGGTAATATGAAGAATCGTTAAGAGGACTGGTTCCGGCAGGAGTAAGTACGCCTTTCACCATATTGCCATATTGAATATGACCGGTACCTGCCAGGATATAGTTTCCTGTTAGGAAAATTGTACTCGTTACTTCATTTCCAACAAAATTCTGATCGTTGCTTTCAACAGTTCCCGAAGTCATCAGAATACCATAGAGTTCAGCTCGGTTTCGAAAGAAAGTATTGTATGGTCCGCTTGGTCCCCAGGTCTGATCAAGTTGTATATTCTGAACGATGTTTCCTTCGAAGAGATTTGAGAAAGGAAAATGTCCGTGCATGGAGATGTCAGCTCCATAATCGGCCGGCGCTTCAGAGCGGTTTGTTTCAAAACTATAATTGTATGCATTTACGTTACCATTTGCCCCGGTCTGATATGAGAATGAATGTCGTAAATGTTTCATAATATTATTTTCAATACGACATTCACCTGTGTGATTGAAGAGTGTAATTCCGTATCCATGTGTGGAGACGCCATCATATTCATAGGCATGATGAAAATAACTTCCGGTAATGGTGATTCTGGAGGAAGCGTCGATTTCAACATGGCTACCTATACTCTTTGAACTTTCTACTCCGCGTATCCAGCAATTCACCGCATAATTAAAGTAAATATTAAAACAAACTCCGGCATGAACACTATCCGCACGACTTATTCTAAGGCATTCTATTCCGACTTCATTTGCAGGATTAATAATACGAATACGGGCATTTGTTCCGGAGCCTCCAAAATAATCGGCACGGATCGGACTTTGGGTTTCTAGCACACCACCAACACCTGAAATCGTAACACTAATTATTTTGACAATCTGACCAACAGAGTTATCTGCCCATGAAATCGGTTGAGTATCCCAGGTTCCATTATCCTGCACTAATTCAAGATACATATTTGGTTGATAGAATGAGGGGTCAATTACCGTGATGATCGATGCACCACTCATAGCACCCACTATTGTATCGAATGGTCCACTTATTCCTCCGGTAATATTGATACAATTTCCCACAGCACCTTGTAAATCAAATTTGAGATGTGTTGAATCAGACGAAGCACCCCGAAGTACAACGCTATCAGGTAAATTCAGACTTGTTCCAATTTTATATTCACCGGGAGGAAAATAAATGACGCCTTGTCCGCCACTTAAGGCAGCGATAGCATTGATAACTGCTGTATAGTCGTCGGCGATTCCATCACCTACGGCACCATAGTTCATCACATCAAGAATTGTCGCAGGTTCCGGAATGCTGTCAGGGTAACCGGTTTCAGTCCAGGTACTCGTGCGGGATGAAGGGATTATCTGTGCAAATGAATAAGAGCAGCAGATAGCGAAGATTACAAGAAGTTGACGTGCTTTCATGAAGAAAAGATACGAAAAAATGAGAGCTGGGCATTAGATGCTGATAATTTATTTACACAAATATATTTGGGACACCTCTAATTGACTATTTTAGGAGATGTTAGCTAACATTACGATTATATCCCGCTTTTGAGTCTAAATCCAGATCCGGGTTAATGCATAGACAATTAAATTAATAACCTGCGGTATTGCTAACTATAATTGAAAAATTACTGAGCTCCCACATTAAGGGGCATTTCTTTACTGCAGACAGCCGTGAATATGTCTTTATGAAGATGCAATCTTCGGTGAAGTAAGCGGTACACGGAAGTAATCTTTTTTCACTCAAAACAAAAAAACCACAGTTCATCACCGTGGTTTTTTATTTATAGAAAGGGTATATTATTATTGAGTTTTAATTACTCTTTGAATACTTGTTTTGTCATCTGTTTCGACATGAATAAAATAATTTCCTGCTTTATATTCTGTCAGGTCAAGACTTATATTTTTAGAATTTGAGAAAGTCTCTTGATGCATTACTTTACCTAACAAATCAAGTACCTTGATTGAAATTTCATTCTGCAATTCAGAAAAGGCAACATATACCTTATCAGCGGTTTTCGTAGGGTAGATTGAAACAGTATTCAGATTAATATTCTCGTTGATACTTACAGTGCTGACAGTAAAACAAGCTGATGTATCTGTACATCCATTTTCAGTGATGATCACTGCATACTGTCCGTTAGTAAGAGCTGTGAATACCTGATTGGTATCACCGGGAACGATTTGATTTGTACCGCAATTCAGCCATTGGTATGAGTTTGCTGTGGATGATGCATTGAGTGTTTTACCACTTTGAGAAACGCTCAGATCCGGGCTGATGACAGTGAGTGTCAGTTCAACGGTGGAATCGCAATTAAGTGAGCTGGTATAGACTTCAGTATATATTCCATTGCCGGTTAATGTTTGTGTTCTGAAAATTACAGTATCACCGAGGCAGATTGTCTGATTTGCTGTTTCATTATATACTGCGTTGAGCGATAGTGTTAATTCAACTGTGGAATCACATCCTTCCGCGGTTAGGAAAATGGCTGTGTAAACTCCGGTAGTATCCAATGTCTGTGAACCGAAGGACAAGCTGTCACCCGGACAAATCGTCTGAGTCAATTGATTAATTGCAAATGGAGTTCCTCCAAATTCGTAAGCACCAATATCGGGATAGCCAATGCGGGCAATGTCACGTTGGTCGGTGCGCGGAGCCTGAATGCATGAACCGGAATCAATACATGGGCTATTACTCATGAGTGCATGAGTACTTGTGAACCCACCGTTGTTGGCTAAGACATCTAACAATGGATCCTGGCCAAGGATATCACTTGGAAGAAAACCCCCGCTTCCTGAAACATCTCCTATGAGATTATTTCCATTGGAATTAATAGATCCGTCAAGATCAGGACCAACACCGCTGGCAGTATTATTATAAATAATGCAATTTTGAAAACTTGATGCGGATGGTTTAGCACCACCGCCGTTAGCGGCACTATTGCCAGTGATTGTGCAGTTCATTAAATTAAAATCACCTTCGAGTCCACCACCATTCAATGAAGCGGTATTTCCTGATATGGTTGTGTTGATCACCTTACAAGTCCCTCCTACCATTCTTAATCCTGCACCTGAAAATCCGGTGGTATTGCCATTAAAAGTGCAACTCGTGATTAATACGTTTCCATCATTGATCCGAATCCCGCCTCCATCAAAATTAGCATGGTTATTTGTAAATGTAGAGTTTGAAATGTTTAGATATGCACCATCAGTTACTATTGCCCCTCCATCAAAAGAGACAGAACAGGAGTTGAAGATGCAGTTAATAATTGTGAGTGAATCCGTCGAAGAGTTTTGAATTGCACCACCGGAGCCTGAGACTACACCGTTCTCAAAACTGACACTGTTAATGTAAACTTTACCGGCTGTGATATCCAGTATTCGGCTTGTACTGTTACCGCTCAATGTCAGATTGGCCGGACCGGTTGAAAGTATGACAAGATTTTTGTTGATGGTAATTTGTCCTGATGTCAAAGTAATGGTTCCGGCAACAGAGAAATCAACGGTATCTCCCGAGTTCGCAGCACCGATCAGGTCACGTATTGAACCCGCACCGGCATCACCTAAACTGCTTACAGTGTGAGTAGTAGCGAACAAATTAAAATTAAGTAGTAGAAACAGGAACAGTAGATTGTTTTTCATTTTATCTTTTTTTTTGTGAATTCTTGAATTGCAAAAATAGAAAGAAAGTTCTTCCCCTCACTATGAAAAGAGCACTTTTAATATTTTTTTTGATGTTAAAGCTGTTAGCAATATAACTGAAAAATTTAATCGCTATCTAACAGTATTATAAAAATTATCTAAGATAATTCGATGATTTACCCCAGCCTTCACTGCTCATTTCAAATTTAATCTCATTCTTTCCAAAACGCATCACTTCTTTCCATCCCGCAGTCCGGTAAAACTTATCGGCTCTTGTTTCCGCATCCGTACTTAACCAGAGTGTTTCTTTATAGTGTGAGAAATACCAATCCAGCATTATTTTTTGTATGCGCGAACCAACACCTTTTGCTTCATAGGAAGGGTGGACAAATAAAGCCCATACATTTTTTTTTACGGTGTCAATAAATGCGAAACCAACAATTTTAGAATTCGATTCGCAAACCCATCCTTTACCATCTGAGTTAATTAAGCGAAGGTAATCTGCTTCAGTGACTAATGATTGGTTAAAAAGAACATTCTCCCTTACCGACATTCGTACCGAATGAATTTGCTTAATGTCTTCTGCTGTTGCTTCACGAAATATCATAAAGCAAATAGAATTTAGAGCGGTTCATGAAAAAATAATTGTAGAATCTGTGTTAAAATAATTAATCTTAAAACGGATCAGGTAAAGTCAATCCAGGTTAATCTGAATGTTGTAAGTTTCTTTTCCGCCCTCTTTTTCAGACGCTTTTACTGGTGCCGGTGAAGCTGTCGTTGTGTATTTGAATTTAACCGTTTCTTCCCTTACAGGTGGTTTTGAAGCATTATGCAAATGGAAATGTATATTCAGTGTACGATGAAAAACAACTCTTAATCCCATGTATCGTTTTTTCTCAAACTTTAAAAGTTTGACAATACGAATGGCTTCCTCGTCGCAGCCATAACCCAGTTTGTGCTTTACCTTCGCGTCAATTACATCTCCGAAAACATCGATATCAAGATTTACTGCGACAGTTCCTTCAATTTTGTTTTCCAAAGCCGCTTCAGGATAGCGCATGTTGGATTTTATAAACTGATCCATAGCCACTTTGCCTCCCGGAAAATTGGGTTGCTTTATAAAACTTTCAGGCTTACGGCCACTGGATTTTTTCATTAATTGAGAGAACGTTATTAATTTAGTGATGATGATGAATTGAAAATAATATTCAGTGATAAAAACAGATTTTACTTCACCTTTCCTGTATAACTCCAATCTCTTGTATCTATTTTTATAACTTCCCCGATGTTCACAAAAAGTGGTACATTCACTACGGCACCGGTCTCGAGTGTGGCTTGCTTTAATGTATTGGTGGCGGTATCACCTTTTAGCCCGGGTTCAGTATATGTCACTTCAAGTTCCACGAAAGTCGGAGCTTCCGCGGTAATAGGTTGGTCGTTTTCAAAGGCGATTTTAACGGTCATTCCTTCTTTTAAAAATTTCCCGTTTTCGCCGAACATGGAAGAAGGTACATACACCTGTTCAAAAGTTTCATTGTCCATTACAACAATGTGATCTGCTTCAGGGAAAATATATTGCATTTCCTTAAATTCAACTCTTGCAATCTCAACCTGTTCTCCTGCACGGAACCTGTTTTCAACGACTTTCCCGCTTTGCAGGTTTTTCATTTTCAACTGATAAAAAGCCCTCAGGTTCCCGGGTGTGCGGTGCATATATTCTGTTACCAGACACAATTCACCATTAAATCGAAGTATAGAACCTACCCGAGCATCTCCAATATCTGCCATTTGCTTGAAATTTTGTGTTTTTAAGGGATTTTACGTATGCAAAAATAGTGTTTTTTCAAGGCTTTGTCAAGAATATCTGATCTGAATGTGTTCTTTTATACAAGTGTATAATTACCATCCGCATAGCAGGAAATCCAGGGCTTTATAATGGCTTTGGATAATACCAATCGTCATCTCACAATTTCATGGAATAAAAGAGGCTTGATTGCGTTAGTTCATGTTCTGATTAATAGGTCTGATTCTGATATTATCAATTACTTTTACCCCATGCGAAGAGTTCTCAAAATCTTTATAATTAGCAGTTTTTTCTTATTCAATTTCTTTACAGTATTGGCGCAAGACGAAACCGGTATCGTTCAAATTAGCGGGCATGCTTATGATAATAAAGAATCTTCCCGCCGACTTGACGATTTGATGATCATCAACTTGAATACCGGACAGGGTGTTTTTGGAAAGGCCGACGGAACCTTTTCGATTCATGCCGGAAGAACGGACACGATTCTTGTCGCTTCAACCGGCTATGAATATAAACGAATTACAGTTTATGATTCAATTGTAAAACCAGCTTATCATCTGGAAGTTCCTTTGACAAAACTGAATATCAATTTGCGCGAAGTTGTGATTTTCTCTGCGCGTGATCTTGAAAAGATATATAGCGATATTGAGAAGCTCGGTTACAATAAGAGAGAAATGCAAATCGGAGGAGCCGATGCCTTGAGTAGCCCGATTACTTTTTTGTATCAGGAGTTCAGTCGCTACGAACAATTACGCCGACACAATGCCGAACGTATCAACAACGATAAGCGAAGAACTCTTTTGAAGGAATTACTCGCAAGCTATGTAGCCGGTGATATTTTTTACCTTGATGCCGGTGAGTTTGATGATTTCGTGGACTACTGTAATGTTCCGGAACATTTTATGAAGACAGCTACTCAATATGATTTCTGTGTTTACATTAAGTACAAATTTGAATTGTACAGAATGGGAAAGATGTAGAAATAGGAAAAGTTGTTGACTCGAATTTGCTTCAAACTATATTAAATTATACATTATAGGAATATAACACATCAAATCCAGTTCAATAAAATGTACCTATTCTTTGATACCGAAACAACAGGGCTACCTAAAAATTGGAAAGCCCCCTTGACTGACCTGAACAATTGGCCACGACTTGTTCAATTAGCTTATTTGCAATTCGACAAAAGCGGAAATAAAATTTCAGGTGGCGACTTTATTATCAAACCGGAAGGATTTATCATTCCCAAGGATGCTTCAAAAATTCATGGAATTTCAACTGAAAAAGCCAGCCTTGAAGGTAAGGACCTTCGTACAGTGTTAAAAGATTTTCAGTCATTGATTAATGAGGCAGATTATGTTGTTGCACATAATATAAGTTTTGACGAGAAAATAGTTGGCGCTGAGTTTTTGAGAACTAAAATGCCGAATAGTCTTTCTGCAAAAAGCAAGATTTGCACCATGCATGGCAGCACGAATTTTTGTGCTTTGGAAGGACCTTATGGTTATAAATGGCCTAATTAACATGCAAGATTGGCCTGCAGATTTTTTAACAAAAATGGAAATTGTGTTGAAGGACGAGTATCCTGCCTTTCTTCATGGTTTATCAGCGCCTGCACCTGTTTCAATAAGACTTAATCCCTTTAAGCAAATAGAAAAATTTGATGACAAACAAAATGTAGAATGGTGTGATACCGGCCGATACTTGTCTGAGCGACCATCTTTTACTTTTGATCCCCTGTTTCATGCGGGAACTTATTACGTTCAGGAAGCCAGTTCAATGTTTCTTGAGTCAGCTTTTCATCAGTGCTTTCCGGATAAAAAACCGATTAAAGTTCTCGATCTTTGCGCTGCGCCCGGTGGAAAATCTACCCATCTTCTTTCAATTTTTCCCGAAGGAAGTATTCTTCTCAGTAATGAATTGGTCCCTCAGAGAAATAAAGTGCTTCGACAAAATATAGTCAAGTGGGGTGATCCCAATGTGATTGTAACACAGCAAGAGACAGATGATTTCCTTCTGATGTCCGGATATTTTGACCTGGTTGTTGTCGATGCGCCTTGCAGTGGAGAAGGATTATTTCGTCGCGGTCCTGATGCAGCTAAGGAATGGAGTGCAGATGCGGTTTTACATTGTTCCTTGAGACAATTTAAAATTCTTGAAAGTGCTTTCAAACTGTTAAAACCGGGGGGAATATTAATTTACAGCACCTGTACTTTTGAAGAATCTGAAAATGAAAAACAAATTGAGAGTTTAATCTCTAATCATTCCGCAAAACTTATTTCCTTAAATGCAAGTTCTGATAAATTGATAAAAACTAATTACGGCCTGCGCTTTTATCCTCACAGGGTTCAGGGTGAAGGGTTCTTTATCGGTGCTGTTCAGAGGACAGAGGGGAGTGAGTCAGAATTAAAAAAAGGAAAACCAACGGGATCAGGTTCTGTTCCAAAAGCGTTGCTGTCCGGCTATCTTCAAAATTCAGATTCCTTTTCAGCATTTATGAAAGATGATATTGTGTATGCGATCCCTGAACATATATTGCCCTTATTCCGGTTTATGGAAAAGAAGTTTTACATCCGACAAGCAGGTATCAGAGTGGGCGAGATGAAAGGTTCAACATTGCAACCAGCCTACGAATTAGCTTTAAGCCGGTACCTGCGCAAAGATATACCTCTGTTTAATTTTTCATTG
Organism: uncultured Flavobacteriales bacterium; assembly: GCA_964355885.1. Lineage (GTDB taxonomy): Bacteria > Bacteroidota > Bacteroidia > AKYH767-A > 2013-40CM-41-45 > QQVM01. The sequence goes on along the minus strand of CAYHFJ010000006.1, from coordinate 2,309 downwards.
AAAGACGCTATAAGTTACCTGCGCTGTGAAAGTGTACAGTGCCCTTACACAGCAAAAGGATGGACACTGGCCGCTTTCGATGGATTTCCATTAGGATGGATGAAGGTGTTGGAAGGGAGAGTAAATAATTATTTTCCCAGAGAATACAGAATATTAAAAGAGTTTATCCCGGGTTTACAATAACCCATACTGCAATCCTTGAGAATCACCACTTATATAATTTATTTAAGCACCTTTATTTGTACTTATTCCTGTTCCTTAAACAGGAAAGAGCCTGTATATGAAAATTCTCCTGATACAACAGGGTTTTATAAACAACGTTTTACTGAATTGTTTCTTGATAGCGCATCAATTTCAGATTTTGTAAACAATCATTCTGAATTTGCAGCTGATTCTGTTAAGCTTTTCGAATTTTATCGGATGCGAAATTTTCGCTTTGCCTGGTTTAATAAGGAGGGATTGATAGAACACGCGGGGCATTTTATTAATTTGCTTCGTGCTTCTGAAGCCGAACTGCCTGAAAGATATTTTAGCACTTTGACGGTTTTGCAAACTTTATATGATTCTGTTCAGATTAATTTTAACGGTCTCGGTAAAACTGATTCTCTCACAGTTGAATTGGAGCTGAGACTCACCTCTTCTTTTTTCGGTTTTGTACGAAAAGTGTTTCACGGACTCGACGAGCAAACAGTGAGAACGATTGAATGGTATATTCCGCGAAAAAAAATCCAATACCCTGAACTGCTGGATTCTATTTTGCATCGTCAATTTGATATGGCATCAGTTGAAATTCCTGTTTTCCACATGTATAAGGATTTAAAGAAATTCCTGCTCAAATATTCCGACTTGTCGAAGGGAGATAAATGGGAGACAATTCCTTATCTCAAGAATGAACTTAGGAAAAGTGAAAAAAATGTTGTGTTGATATCTATCAAAAAGCGACTTTGGCAACTGGAGGATCTGAGTGAGATTGATACAAGTTCAGTCTTTACCATTGAATGTGAAAACGCAATAAAAAATTTTCAGTCACGGATGGGTATGAAGGCCGATGGGATCATTAATAGATCGTTTATTGATGCCATAAATGTATCCTTGGAATCAAGAATAAGAACTATTCTTATTAATATGGAACGCTGCCGCTGGATACCTCTTGCCACCGGGAACAAATTTGTCGTAATAAACTTACCTGAATTTAAAATGCATGTTTTTGAAAATGCAAAAATGCTGTGGTCATCGAATGTTATTATCGGAAAGGCAGGTCTGAACACAGTTATTTTTACACAGAACCTGAAATACATTGTCTTTAGTCCTTATTGGAATGTCCCCTATAGTATTTTTGTAAACGAAATTTTACCGGTAATTAAAGTTGAACCTGATTACCTTATCAGACACAATATGGAAATTGTTTCACGTTCAGCTGACAATAGAGTTATTGATCCTGCAACATTGGATTGGTCAATATATCCCGGCATCAGATTTCCTTATCTGATTCGTCAACGCCCTGGTGAGAATAATTCATTGGGACTTGTAAAATTTCTCTTCCCCAATTCTTACAGCATGTACCTTCACGACACACCAAATAAAAATTTATTCAAAGAAGAAAAACGCACCTTCAGCCATGGATGTGTAAGAGTGGAGGAACCGTTAAAATTAGTAGAGTTCCTGTTGAGGAATGATACAATCTGGACAGAGGACTCTATTCAATCCGCGATGAATTCCGGGATACAAAAGTATGTTACACTGAAAGAGGAAGTGCCGGTGATCATTGTTTATTTTACTTCCTGGGTTGATGAGATGGGAAGACTGAATTTCCGTGATGATATTTATGGACATGATAAAAAGTTGGAGTCCATTCTGTTTGAGATGGATTAAATCAGATGTTCTGCTTCATCTTTTAAGCTTACTCACACGAGTCCTCTGATATGGTTATTCAATCCTCGCCTCATTCCCTAAATTTTTCTACCTTTGCAGCCTGAAAATGCCCTTTTTATGAAAGAAATCCCTAAAACATACGATCCCTCATCCGTTGAAGACAAGTGGTACAGCTACTGGATGGAGCATGGTTATTTTAAAAGTGTTCCGGATGATCGGGAACCATATACGATTGTTATCCCGCCCCCAAACGTCACCGGTGTTTTGCACATGGGGCATATGTTGAATAATACTATTCAGGATGTGCTGATCCGACGTGCACGTATGTTGGGAAAAAATGCCTGCTGGGTACCCGGAACGGATCATGCTTCGATTGCCACGGAAGCGAAGGTTGTAGCTATGCTGAAAGAGAAGGGAATAAAAAAAACTGACCTCAG